>JALYQB010000233.1 GCA_030856045.1 Actinomycetota bacterium | reverse complement strand
ACGCTGGACCTGCCGCTGGCGGAACGGCTGGCCCGCGCGGCGTTCGACGCCGGCGGTGGCCCGGCAGCGGGCCCGGCAGAGGCGGGTGCAGTGCTGTGGCGGGTGCTGTTCCTGTCCCAGCGCAGTGCCGAGACCGAGGAGGTGATGGCCCGGCTGGCCGACACACCGATGTCGGACAGCGAGCGAGGGGGCTACGCCGTCGGCCGGGCCCACAACCTGTTCTGGGGGCTGCACCGCATCGACGAGGCGTTCGCCCTGCTCGACGCCACCCGCGACGTCATCGACGATCCGGTCTGGCGAGACGAGATCGACCTGCTCGAATGCGTGTTCCAGGTCATGCAGGCGAAGACGGGAGTGGCGCTGCAGGGCCTCGCCGACCTCCGTGCACGCCCTGCGCTGAGCCCGCGGGCCGCTGCCCAGGTACCCGTCGCGCAGGGGCTGGCCCTCGCCCACCTCGGCCGGCTGGCGCAGGCACGCGACGCGCTGGAGCTGGCCACCGAACCGATCTCCCACTGGACCGATGAGATCCCCTGGGTTGCGGAGATGCGGCGGATGTCCCGGTGTCAGGTGGCGCTGCTCGCCGGCCGGTTCAAGGAGGCGGACGAGCTCGCCACGGCGTTCTACGAGCACGCCGCGGACACCGAGTGGGAACTGCCGTTGCGGCTGTCCTGCGGCGTGCAGGCCCAGGTGGCACGGCTGCGCGGGCGGGTGCGGACGGCGGCCCGCTGGGCTCGTGAGAGTCATCGCCTCCACGGGTATCTGCCGCAGTCGTTCTTCCGCAACCACATCCTCGGCGAGCTGGCGCATGCCGAGGCGCTGGCCGGGAACGCGGCAGCGGCGCTGGCCGCGGTGACGGAGGCGGACCGCAGGCCTGCGCCCTCGGAGGCGATGATGCAGCCATGGATCGAGCTGGCGCGGCCGTGGGTCGCGGTTGCCGCCGGTGACCCCGCCCGAGCCGTGGAGCTGGCCTTCGCCGCCGCCGGCTACGCCCGTGACCAGGAAGCGGCGGGCTTCGAGGCGTTCGCGCTGCACGACGCCGTCCGGCTGGAAGCGGCCCACCCGGAGGTGGAGCGGCTGCACGAGCTGGCCGGGATCACCGGCAGTGACCTGGTGCAGACCTTCGCCGAGCACGCCTCGGCCGCCGCGGCGGGTGATCCCGAGGGTCTGGAGGTGGTGGGTGCCACCTTCGCGGGCCTCGGCGCCGATCTGCTGGCGGCCGAGGCCTACGTCCAGGCCGCCCACGGACACCGGCGCTCCGGCGCGTCGGCGAGTGACCGGCGGCTGCGTGCCCAGGCCGCATTGCTGCTGAACGGGTGCGAGGGGGCACGGACACCGCTGGTGGCCGGCGTCGACGCTCCGCAGCTCACCGAGCGGGAACACGACGTCGCCCGGCTCGCCACCGAAGGCCTGTCCAACCACGAGATCGCCGATCGCCTGGCGATCTCCAGCCGGACCGTCGGAAACCATCTGCACCACGTGTACGCCAAGCTCGGGATCGGCGGGCGCGCAGCTCTCGCTGCGCTCGCTGCTCCTGGCGTCCCGCCGCGGTGAGGGCAGGAGGGGCACCCGAACCTTCCCGAAGGTGTTCCTCAACGGCTGGTGGTGGCGATCGGGCGGGCGGCTAGCGTCCGTGGCATGCAGGCGCAGGTGGTGCTCCCCGACCGCTGCATCCGGCTCGAGCCCGGCGGGTACGCCCTGTGCGAGGTACTGGTGCGCAACCTGCGGCTGGCCCCCGACCGTTTCACCTTCGAGGTGGTCGGCGCGGCGGCGAGCTGGACGACGCTGGACCCCCCGGTGCTCACGCTGGGAGCTGACGCGACCGGGCATGTGACGGTGCGCTTCCACCCACCCCGCGCCGCGCACGTGCGGGCCGGTCGCATCCCGTTCGGCGTGCTCACCATGTCGGCACGAGACGGCGCAGGCTCGGTGGTCGAGCAACTGCTCGAGGTGGGCAGCTTCACCGATACCGCCCTCGAGCTGGTCCCCCGCTCCGTCCGCCGGGCGTCGGCCACGTACCAGCTGGCCGTCGCCAACCGGGGCAACACCACGCTACGAGTGAGCGTTCTGGGACGGGATGCCGCGGGCGCGGTGCGGGTGGAATGCACTCCGGCGAGGCTCACCGTGTTCCCCGGCGGGCTCGCGCAGAGCCGGATCCGGGTCCGGCCGACACGACGGTGCTGGCGCGGGGTCCCGCTGACCAGGCCGTTTCAGATCGTCGTCGACCCCGGTGAGGACGCACCGCTGATCGCGGCCGGCGAGCTGCTCCAGCACCCGATCCTGCCGACGTGTGCTCAGATCAGGCCCTCGCGCACCGCGTAGGCCACGGCCTGGGCCCGGTTGCGCAGCTGCAGCCGGGTGGTCACGTCGTGCAGGATGTTCTTCACGGTGCGCTCCGAGTAGGCCAGCTCACGCGCGATGTGGCTGGTGGCGTGGCCGTCCGCGACCAGCCGCAGGACGTGCAGCTCCCGCTTCGACATGCCTACCGGTGTGAGGCCGCGGGGTGCGAGCGCATCCCGCTGCAGCCGCCCCACCTGCTGCATCAGCCGACCGAGCAGGTCCGGTGGCAGGGTGCCGTTGCCCGCCGCCGCGGCGTCGATCGCCATGATCAGTCGCTCCGGCGATGCCTCCGTCCGCCGGAGCAGCCCGCAGCAGCCTGCCTCCACGGCAGCGAGCAGGTCTGCACCCTCGACCTGGCTGGCCACCACGAGCACCCGCGCTCCGCCGTGGCGCTGCGCCGCGCGGATCGTCTGGACGGCCTGCTCGTCCACCCGATCGACGACCACGATCGCCACCGCGGGCTGCTCGTCGTCGTCGGCACCGACCAGCTGGACCTCCTGGCGAAATCGCAGCTGGCTGGCGATGCCCGCCTGCGAGATCGGGTCGAACGCCGTCACCGCGACCGCCACACGTTCCCTCATGCGAGCTCCCCAAGCGAATTGTGACCCACCGCAACGTCACCAGGCCGTCGATGCAATGTCATGAGTCCCCACCGACTCATCTGAACGTCGGCTCATCCTGGCCTCGACCGGGGGAAACCGTTCAGTTCCGGCCACTCGTGGCGCTACGTTCATCGGGTGACGCTGCGGTGGGGGCTCGTCGGCCGGGATGAAGAGCTCGAGCTGTTGCGCGCCGCCCTCACCGATGTCGGTACCCGGGGGGCAGTGCTGTCCGGCGCGCCCGGGGTGGGCAAGACCCGGCTGGCCACCGAACTGCTGGAGCACGCCGCAGACCAGGGCTGGGCCACCCAGTGGGCGGTCGGGACCCGCGCGGTTGCGGGCGTGCCGTTCGGCGCCTTCGCCCACCTGCTCCCGCCGGGCGACGACACCGCGACCGGTTCCCTCGAAGTGCTGCGGCGGGCCGGGGACGAGCTGCACCACCGCGGTGGGGATCGGCCGCTCGCACTGGGTGTCGATGACGCGCACCTGCTCGACGACGCCTCAGCCCGCCTCACCCACCTGCTGGCAGCCGGCGCCCACGCCTTCGTGGTGGCCACCGTGCGGCACGGTGAGCCCGTCCCGGATGCCATCAGCTCCCTCTGGCGCGACGGCCTGACCGAGCGGGTCGAGGTGCAGGCGCTGTCCCGGATGGAGGTCGGTCACCTGCTCGGCACTGTGCTGGGCGGCCAGGTCGACACCGCAACGCAGCACCGGTTGTGGGAGGTCAGCCGGGGCAACGTGCTGTTCCTGCACGAGCTCGTGCTGATCGGCCTGGAACGGGGCAGCCTCGCGGAGCGGGCGGGCGTGTGGTCCTGGGTCGGGGAGCTGGCCGGTGGTGACCGGCTGACCGAGCTGGTCGAGGACCGGCTGGTCGGACTCGACCGGGCGCAGCGCTCGGCACTGGAGGTGCTCGCCGTCAGCGAGCCGTTGCCCAGCTCGTTGTTCCGCTCCGTCGTCGGGTCCCGAGTCGTGCAGGAGCTCCACGGCAGGAACCTGCTGACCGTCTCACCGCAGGGCACGCGACCCACCCTTCGGCTGGCGCATCCGCTCTACGGGGAGACGATGCGCGCCGGTCTCGGTGTGATGCGCCGGCGCACCATCTACCGCCTGTTGGTCGACGCGCTCGCTGCCACGGGCGCACAGCACAACGAGGACGCGCTGCGCGCCTCCCTGTGGCGGCTCGGGGCGGGCGGGCCGGCCGATGCCGCGATGCTGCTGGCAGGAGCGCGGTGGGCGGGGGCGACGTCCGAGCACCGGCTGGCCGAGCGGCTGGCACGCGCCGCGATCGACGAGGGCTGCGCCGCCGACGCGTGGCTCGTGCTGGCTGCCGCGTTGTACCGACAGGGTCGCTACGGCGAGGCGCGGTCGGCGGTCGGAGACCGCTTCCCCCCGGATGCGGGAACCGCGGTGATCGCCGAGTGGGCGACGGTCGCATCGTCGATCTTCTTCTGGGGTCTCGGTGACGCGGACCGGGCCGAGGAGATCATGCGGCAGGCCGAGCAGGCCATGGCGCCCGGCGCGGACCACGACCTGCTGATCGCACACCGGGCGACCCTGGCGTTCTTCCACGGCAGGCCTGCGGACGCGCTGGCCGCCGTCGAGCCGTTGCTGACCCGGGAGTCGGCCACGGACGAGATCATCGTGCGGGCCCGCACGGCGGCGGTCCCGGCGCTGGGCATCCTCGGGCGGTGCCGCGCCGCGTTGCAGCTGGCCGGCGAGGGGATGCGGGCGGGCGGGCGGCTGCTGGCCGAGCGACCCCTGCTCGTCGGCGAGATGCTGGCCATGCACGCCGTGGCGAGCGGCATGGCAGGCCGGTACCGGCAGATGGAGGAGATGGCGACCGCGGCCTACCAGCACGCGGTGGCGCAGCAGGCCCACGACCTGCGCGGCCTGTGGGCGATGCTGCTCGGGCGGGCGACGCTGGCGGCGGGCCGGGCAGCGACGGCGCGTCGGCGACTCCGCGAGGC
>JALYQB010000205.1 GCA_030856045.1 Actinomycetota bacterium | reverse complement strand
CTGTGACATGGCGCTATACCCTCCATCCCCGGGACAGCAGCTCGGCTTCGTACTCCTTGGTTTTCTTCCGCAGCCCGTCCAGCAGCGCCACGGCCTTGCGCCGGGCCTCCTGGACTTCCTTCTTCGTGGGGACCTGCCAGCCCTCGAACCGGCCCGTGTAGTGGTCGGACATTGCGTTGACGAGGCGCTGGGTGGCTTCCAGGGACTCACACACCGTTTGCATGGCCCATTCGAACTCCCGGTACTTCACCACCGCATGCTGGTTCACTGCCTGCACCTGCATCACCACTCACCTCTCCCACTACTCATTGGCCGCATTTGCAGCACACCCACCGGCCGTTCACGTAATGCTTGTAACAACCCTCCGCGCACACCGTCGTTCCTCCCGTCCCTGTCAGGTCGGTAGCCGCTTCAGCGCCGCCCACCGATTCATCAGAATGCGACTCGACTGGGGCACGAGCACCGACCGGCCCCGACCCGCCGAGCTGCCACACGTGTAGTCATGCCACCCGCCGACCCTCAGCAAGGCCCGGTCGAGCAGGTCGGACACCATGTCCGACTCGTAACGGGGAACCGCCTCGATCTCGCCTCGACCGGCGCACCGGTACACCCGCTGCGGATGGCCGATCACCGCGTACCCCTCACCCAGCGCGGTGCGCAGCACCGACTCGGCCAACTCCAGGTCATTCGACTCACGCGCCCTGTGCGCCTGGGGTCGACAACGCGGACACGGTGTACTGCCCGTAGGTCGATAAACCCCACGATCCGGGCGGTAACACGCCTGCCCGCTGACCCGGTGACTACGCTCACCACCGCAAAGTGGACAGTCCCGCGCCGTCACCGGATCACCGAACAAGTCCACGCCCGCCGCGCCCTCCACCTCGCCCTGATCCATCCCTCCCACCTCCTCAAAGCGACTGTTATTTGGCATAGCTCTACCCACTGTGGAATTGTCAAAGAACAGACGCGGAACCGCCGAGGGCGTTACCCCTGGCCGGACTCCACTACGCGGCCCCGACAGGTCGCCTCGCCGCGCGCCTCATCCCGCTCACGCATAATTACCGCGAGGTTGTTAGGGGACACAGCAATCCATTTCCCCCGTGACTCGTCCCAAATCGGTTCGTACGAGGGTGCCTGCGACCACTTGCGAAGCGCGCTCCGCAGCAGCTCATCCGTCTTGTCCATCCGCTTGCGGTAGGCGACCGCTCGCCGCGCCATCCGCCGTAGTGGCTCGTTCGTCTCACTCATTACGCCCCATCTCGTCGAGACCGATCCCGAGATGCTCGCAATGCTCAGCAGTACGGGTGGCCGCTTCCAGCGCCCCGAATTGCGGCACCGGCCGGGCGATGCACTCACCACACAGAGTCATGCAGAAAACGCCACCCATACCCGAGTCGGCCGTCACGACGTACAGATCCCCGATGCGGCTGCACGACTCGCACCACGTCGCGGCCGGGCACCGCGTGGTGTCGTCCACATCGACCGCAGCCACGACTTACGCGGCCTTCCGCGACGCCTGCACAGGCGTGAGGCCAGTCGCCTTGAACGACAGCCCCGACAAGGTCTGCCCACGGTCGTTCAGGAACGAGTACGGCGAGATCCGGAGGTTGACAAGCTGCACGTAGGTGCCCTCGCCGAACCCCTCGCCGGGGTCCGCCTCCAGGCTGACCTTGATCTCCTCGCCCTTCGCGCGGCGAGCACCCTCACCCGCCCGGAGCTTCGCGAACAGCGACACCGTGAACACCGCCGCGTTCGTCGCCCGGTCCACCACCGCCTCCGACCGCCCGTCGACCTCACGGGTCTTACGCTCCGGGCACTCCGTCACCATCAACGTGTAGCCACCCAGGTCCGCCGGGATGTCCCTCATCGCGTCTCAACTCCTTCACGCCGGGTGGTCCGGCTCGGTTAACTTGGCATGCCAAGACTAGCGCAGACCCAGGACGGTACGCAACGACTTGGCAGGCCAAGTTCGTTTTGACATGCCAGGACGGACCGGGGACGCTTGTCGACGTGGATGAAGATGCAGCTCAGAGGCATATGTACGAGCGGATCGCCAGCGCGCTCCGCGATCAGATCCTGGCGCGCACCCTGGCTCCGGGTGAGCGCCTGCCTACTCAGGAGGACCTCTGCGAGACCTTCGGAGCATCGAGGATCGTGGTCCGGCGCGCGCTCGATCTCCTGGAGGCCGAGGGTCTCATCGACCGTGTGCAGGGCGGCCGGGCGACCGTGCGCCTGCATGATCCGCTGCTGCGGCGGTCCGCACTGCACTACCAGTCGAACCCGGGCGCGCCGTTCGCCGAGGAGGCGCTAGCGACCGAGCGCGTTCCGCGCTACTCCCACGACACCACGCCGGACCGAGCCGGACTGGAGACGGCGGCGCGCTTGAAGGTCGCGGTGGGAACCGATGTCATGCGTACCGAGTATCTGTCGTACGCGGACGACGAACCGCTGATGAAGGTGACGTCCTACGAGCCGCTGGCACTCACTAAGGGAACGCCCATCGAGCGCCCCGAAGAAGGTCCGCTGATGAGTGCCGGGATCATCGATCGCTTTACATCAATCGGACTGCGACCCACAGACGTTGTCGAGCGTCTACACGCACGCATGCCACAACCATCTGAAGCAGAGGCGCTGCAGTTGCGGCCTGGCGTGCCAGTAATCGTCATCGTCCGTATTTGCTATTCGGACGATACGCCGATCGAGACTGCCGACCTGTTGCTAGCCGCCAATCAGTACAAGCTTGAATACGCGCTACGAGTCGCGCCACTGGAGACACCCAAGGACTGACACGCCGCAAACGACGAGGGCGGGGCTCTACACTTACGCGCAGTTCGCCTGTCGAAGCACTCCTCGCCTACCGCGTGATTAGACTTTCCATACTTGTTCAAGGCGGCCCCTTCGGGGCCGCTCCGGCCACTGTTGCTGCAGCCGCAAGCGCTCGCGCGGGGCGTGCGGCCTCCGGCCGGTCCCCGCGCGGCGCAGGGCTGCCCGAGGCGGCCAGACAGCGTCACCATCGCAGGGGCGACACGAACAAGAGCGATGCCCTCGCCGGGCCCGGCAGGTCTCCGAGATGGTCGGCCGTGCGGGCCGGTGCC
>JALYQB010000177.1 GCA_030856045.1 Actinomycetota bacterium | reverse complement strand
TAACCCCACGAGATTCCAGACAGCTCCGCGACGACGCGGATGCTGAGCCGGCGCCATGATCGAATCTCCCGAAGCCTTCGCCCGAGCTGCCCATCGTCGTCCACGTTGCACCCCTTCCCGTTCACGTCGTGTGATTGTGCGTCAGGTCCCACGGTACCTACCTCGGACGGTTCACCGGATCCAGCGCTCTTACCTCACGTTCAGGACGGTTCGGTCGTCACCGGACGACATCAAGCCGGCGCTGCAGCGGGGCCTGTGCACTGAAGGGAAGCGGGCCACCGAACGCCTGCGGCCCCGAGGTCGTCGAAGGAGAGCAACGGGCCGTGCAGGATCCCGCCCAGCAGGGGCCCACGAAGTCGACGCCTGCCTGCGCACCGTCTCGCGCTCGTTCCCCCTGAACGACCACACCGGACCCCGCCCCTGCGACCCGAAGACACCCACCGGCCCGTGGAACCGGCGCCCACCCGACGCGACAGTCGGGCAACCGGCGAACCTCACCCCAAGATCAAGATCAGAAACTGGGTTCAAGATCACCAAGGTCCACCCTGGAACGGAACCTGCCACCCCCGTGAATAATCAAGGCTAGGATCTCTGATGACTACACGGCGATCACTCGCGTCACAGCAGTGCCTTAAGCGTTTCCGCTGGGGTTACACATCGAAAGCCGGTGTCGTCGTCATACATATCGGCTGATGCATCGTTGAACGCCGAGGGTGTGGCGCGGTCAAAGGGACTCGTGAAGGCGCTTCCTTTGAGTTCGCGTCGGCCTGGATCGGTCTCGGTGGCGCACCATTCCCAGACGTTTCCGCACAGGTCATAGACCCCGTAGGAGCTAACGCCGCTCCGGTATCTGTCACCAGGAGTAGTGGCGCCAACGCCGCTCTCCCGGACGTTGCATTTAGCTGGGGTAGGCTGGTTGCCCCACGGATAGGTGTCGCCGCGAGTACCGCGGGCGGCCTTCTCCCATTGCTCGTTTCCCGGCAGCGCCTTCCCCGCCCATTCGGCGTAGGTGTGGGCGTCACGCCAGGTCACGAAGACGACAGGATGGTCGAGCAGTTTGTCCGGGCAGGCTCCGTCAACCCAATGCATAGGCGGGTGGTGGCCGGTGGCCACGACGAACCGGGCATAGTCGGCGTTAGTGGTGGGGTACACGTCTATATAAAAGGCGGGTAGCCAGACGGGTTGGCCCGCTAGCTTGGAGAGGAAGACGCCGGCGTCGACCAGGGTCATGAGTTTCCCGTCGACTGGGTGCCGGACTTGGT
Source organism: Actinomycetota bacterium (assembly GCA_030856045.1). Taxonomy (GTDB): domain Bacteria; phylum Actinomycetota; class Actinomycetes; order Mycobacteriales; family Pseudonocardiaceae; genus JALYQB01. Next base: position 2,567 of record JALYQB010000177.1, on the reverse strand, counting down.
TGCACGCTGCGCTCTCCGCATACCCGTTCGGTTCGGTAGTTGGCGTCGGTGTCGTAGAACCCGCCATGAGGAGCGCGAACCGAGCGTGGACGTCGGCGCTGGATTGCCCGAGGGAAGTATCCAACGCCGCCTGATTGACCGGGCGTGGCTGGATACAGCCTGCGCCTGCCTCCCACTTGGAGATCACGCGATTACTGACACCGAGATGGGCGGCGAACTCGCGAATGCTCATCCGCTTGGCCTCACGTAATGCCCGGATCTCCGTGCCGGACCATCGCTGCACTGTGATCATCCGCAGCTCCTACGTCAGAACTCTCGTGGGTGAGCGTACCTGCTGGCGATGCTATCTGCTACAACAGCTCAGTGGGGATGTCGGTGTACTGCTTGCGCAGGATGCCCAGGACGGGATGCGTATCCTGCCACTGAATATCGTCGATGGCGCTGATGGTGCGGATACCGACCGCGGCGTTGGTGGCGAACACGGCATCCATGTCGGCGAGCTGGCCGAGGGTGATCGGCGCGGTGGTGGCATGCCCGTCCCGGGCCTCGTTGATCAGTTTCGCGGTTACGCCGGGGAGGCAGTCTGCCTGGGGCCAGACGAGTCGGTCGCCGTCGATGAAGCCGATGTTCGATGTGGCCGCTTCGCAGACGGTGGCGTCCGAGTCGGTGAACAGCACGTCATCGAAGCCGTTGCGCTGCGCGATGCGCCGGTGCCGAAGCGAACCGAACAGCCCGACGTGCTTGACGTCGGGCATATCGCGACGGTAGCCAGCCGACTGGAGGCGCAACGCCGGAAGCGGAGGCTGCGCGACTGCTCGGGTGGTGACCAGGACGCGCGGATCGGCGTCCGCGCCGGGGTGCCCTAGTTCGAGGGTGGGGTCGAACACGGTCACGCGGACCACGATCGACCGGGGTGCGTCGGCCAGCGCATGGCGGATGAGGTGTCGGATGCGTTCAGGGTCCAGGTCGGTATCGAACACCCGGCGACAGTCCCGCATCAAGCGTTCCAGGTGGAAGGAGAGGCCACGTACCCGCTGGTCATCGACTCGCATCGCGGTGAAGTGACCATAGTTGATCAACGCGAGGGCCTTGATCTGGTCGAGGTCGGCTGGAACGCCGTTCATCTCCGTCACGAGCCCCAGTCTGCACCGACTGGGTTCTGACCGGCTCGACGGGCTCCCACGGCGAGGCAAGTTCAGCGGAAGTTCAGCGGTTCGCGGGCATAAGGGCAGTTCCGCTCTATGGGCAGGCAAGGAAGCCTGTTAGCTGTGAGTGTCATCCTGGTGCGAGCCCTACCACACATCGATGGAGAAAGCGGTAGAGCACGCACGGGCAGCAGTGGGCTCGTGTGATCGGGGTCCGGAGGAACTGTTGTGATCATGTCAACCTGCACCGCGCGCGAAGTCCATCCGGGCTCCAAGGAGGGCCAATGCACGAACTCATCGCCAGTCCCTTCCTCGGTCACTACCTCGTAGTGCGGCCGGGCCGGTCCAACGGGATGAAGATCCCGTACGCCAGGTTCAAGGAACTCGCACAGGCCGATCCTGGTGCCACCAGCCCGGCATGGTTAACTGCGGCCGCTCGTCAAGCCTGGGATCTCGACCTCTCTGATCGGCCCCGCTACGGCGCGGTCCTGGTCAGACCGGAATCCCCGTTCGGCTACGGCCGCGCCTCCTACGAGCTCAACCTCGGATGCAACTACGACTGCGAGCACTGCTACCTGGGTCTCAAGAAGTTCGAGGGCCTGTCGTGGCCGGACCGGGAACGGCTGCTGCACATCATGCGAGACGCCGGGGTGCTGTGGTTGCAGCTCACCGGCGGGGAACCGATGATCGACCGCCTGTTCGCCGAGGTGTACGGCCTGGCCTACGACCTCGGGATGATGCTGACCATTCTGTCCAACGGGTCCCGGCTATGGCACCCCAAGATCCTCGATCTGCTCACGTCGCGGCCGCCGCACCGGATTACGCTCAGCGTTTATGGAGCAAGCGCAGAAAGCTACGACGGGCTAACCCGCCGCAAGGGCGCGTTCAGGATGTTCGAGAAGGGCCTGTACGCCGGGCGCGAGGCCGGGCTACCGCTGGCCCTGAGCATGATCGTCACCCGACACAACGCGCATGAAGTCGACCAGATGCGAGCGATGGCCGAGCGGTTCGGGCTGCCCTTCGATGAGTATGTCAATATGGTGCCGACGATCTACGGCAGCGCTGAGACCCTACCCTCCCAATCGGCAGCGCATCTGCGCAAACGCCGGGTGTTCACAGGTTGCAATGCTGGTCACACGTTCTTCCACGTCGACCCGCACGGTAGGGCGAGTATCTGTAAAGTCGGCCGTGAGCCCAACGCCTCCCTGATGGAGGAGGGGGTCGACGGCCTCGCCGGCCTGGGACGCATAGCGGACAGTCTGCTGCTGCGACAGGGGGGCTGCAGCGGCTGCAGTCTCAGACCTCCGGAAACGCAGACCGCGGTGCACTTGAACAGGCAAGGGCAAACACACAAGATGATCTAGAAATAGTTCGGCGCTGAGGTCTATGACCAAACATTTTTCCGTCAAAGTTCACGAGGCG
>JALYQB010000140.1 GCA_030856045.1 Actinomycetota bacterium | reverse complement strand
AGGTGTTCGTTCCCGGTGCCCAGCGCAGTGATGTCCTCATGATCGCGCGGATCGAGCCGGACCGGACGGGCGCGTCGGTGGTGTCGATCCCGCGCGACAGCTGGGTCGAGATCCCCGGCCGCGGCTTCAACAAGATCAATGCCGCCTACTCATTCGGCGGGCCCAGCCTGCTCATTCAGACCGTCGAGGACCTCACCGCGCTGCGCATCGACCACTTCGCTGTGATCGACTTCGCCGGTTTCCAGTCGATGGTCGACTCCGTAGGCGGCATCGACGTGACGATCGCCGCGGCGACCAGCAACCAGGGCGTCGACTTCCGCCAGGGTGTCAACCATCTCGATGGGGCGCAGGCGCTCGCCTACGTACAGCAGCGGTATGGGCTTCCCAACGGTGACCTCGACCGGGCCCACCGCCAGCAGAACGCCCTGCGCGCACTGCTCGCCAAGGCCGCGTCGAGCGGCACCCTGTCCGACCCGATCGCGCTCTACGACCGGATCGACGCGATGAGCCGCTCGGTTTGGCGTGGACGACACGCTGAGCAACGGCGGCCTGCGCTCGCTCGCCTTCGACCTGCGGGGTCTGCGCCCGAGCGCCGTCACGTTCCTCAACGCCCCGGTGGCCGGTCTCAGTCGCGAGGGCGCGCAGTCCGTGGTGTACCTCGACGGCTCCCGCTCGACGGACCTGTGGGCGGCTCTCCACGCGGGCACGGCCGACGGGTACGCCGACCGCTATCCGGCGGATGCGCTCAGAGCCACCACCCGATGACCGGGCCGTGCACCGTGCGGATGATCCCGTTCAGTAGTCTGGCCCCGATCGGCTGGCGCACGGCGCCATCCGGTGGCGCGAGGCAGAATGCCGACCTAACGATCACGCGCGGAGCACGATGTTCGTCGTCGCACACACGTGCGAGCAGCATCGACGGGAGTGGACGAACGACCGTCCAGGACTACCTGCGCGTGCTCCGCGAGCAGTGGCTCATCATCGTGTCTGCGGTGGTCGTCGCGCTCGCGGCCTGTGCGGTGTGGTTGCTGCGGCCGCCGGAGTACCGGCATGACGCACTATGTACGTCTCCGCGCAGACCGCGGACACTGCGGCGACGGCGTTCGAGGGCGCTCAGCTGTCCCAACAGCGCGTTACGTCCTATGTGGAGCTCGTTGCCTGTCACTGGCAGGCTCTTCCATATGATCGGCGCAGAAGCAGGCATCTGCGGGGCGTGTCGGGCGAGAAAGAAGCGGCGGCCGAGGAGCTACCTCAGCCATCCCTCGTGCCGAAGCGGGCGGAGGCGGACGTCACTTCAGGGGAGCCGCACCGATATCGTTGAGGTGCCCTGACATCCCCGTCTTACGAGCTGACCGCCGCTGGAGACTCGAGAAGAGATGACCGATCATTACGCCAAGGGTTTCAGTGTGCTGTTCGTCTGCACGGGCAACGTCTGTCGCTCTCCGGTCGCCGAACTGGTCGCGCGCCGGTTGCTGGCGGACAAGCTCGGTCCCGAGGAGGCGGCGAAATTCGCTGTGTCGAGTGCCGGCACGAGCGCCGCGGTCGGCGAGCCGATGGATCCGCTGTCGCGGGCCGAGCTGGCCGACGTGGGGTTGGTTGGCGACGAGGCGTCTGGCTTCCGGTCGCGCCCGGTGACGGCCGAGGCGATCCAGGCTGCGGACCTGATCCTCACCGCTGATCGCAACCACCGGAGCACGGTGGTCCAGCTGGCCCCGAGTGCCCTGGGCAAGACCTTCTGCCTCCGGGAGTTCGCCCGGCTCCTATCGTCTATCGACCTGGCTGACCTCCCCGAGGATCCCGTCGCGCGTGCCCGCGCGGCAGTGGCGGCGGCCCGTGATGGTCGTGGTCTGATCCCCCCGGTACGGCGCGAGCAGGAGGAGGTGGTCGACCCGCTCGGGTGCGATCAGGCAGTGCATCATGATGCGGTACTGCTGATCTGCACGGCGTTGGCCCAGATCCTCGGCGTGCCGCTACCGGCGAGCGCAGGCACCGGTCGACGCTGGTCCCGATCCATGCAGTGTCGCCGACGCTCTCGCGTGGCAGAGGCGCACGGCGCCGAGGGGGAAAGCTCCACACCGGCGGCCGACTCCGTGAGCCAACCGGAGCGGCAAGGTCCGCCCCCGGACGACGCTTTCCACACCGACTTGGTGCGGGAGGACGTCACCCCGCAGCAGGACCCGGCGCCGACGACGGATCCGCCACCCTCCGGGCACGGCTCCGACACCGTGCAACCGGAACCTCTCCGCGCCGCGGAGCGTGCGGCCACGTCGCCTGTTCCGCCGTATCCCCAGCCCACTGGCGTCACTCTCCCCGCCGGTGCGCCCGACGTGCGCATCGATGATCTCCGTTCGGCCGAGCCGGCGAGCGCCGAGAGGGTGCCGAGCCCATCCCGGCCGGAGAAGCCGAGCGATGCACTCCCGAGCACGGGGATCGATCCGGCGACGCCACCGCGGCCCCCGGTCGCGCCGCAACTGCCCCCGTCGGAGGCGGCCGCGGCCCGCAGACCCGAGCGGCCCCGGGTCGTCGACGTGGCGCACGGGTTCTGGATGCTCAGCTGCCTCGCGGGCGTGATCACGGCGGTGCTGTCGCTGCGTCACTTCGACGAGTACAAGGCAGCGCTGCTCGCCATCACCCGGCGAGACTACCCGACCGAGACCGCAGCTACACAGGAGCAGGTGGCCACCGCGGCGATCGGCGTGCTCCTCGGCGCCGGCGTGCTCGTGGTGGTGCTGCAGATGCTCCTCTCGCTGGCCATGCACTCGGGCCTCAACTGGGCTCCCATCGTGCTGGTCCTCATCGGCGGGATGGGGCTGTTCTACGCCTTCCTCGTGGCGAACAGCGTCTCGTTCGACATCAAGGTCGGCATCGCCGCCGCCGCGTGCCTCGCCGTCGTCGGCGTGCTGGCGATGTTCCTGCCCGGCACGGGCAAGTGGTTCGAGCGTGACCGTGGTCGGATCAACCCGCCGGTCAAGCCGGGCTGACCCGGAGCACCTCGTCGTCCTCGCCG
>JALYQB010000113.1 GCA_030856045.1 Actinomycetota bacterium | reverse complement strand
AAGTCCGCGGTCCGCCCTGACCGGTTCCGTCGCAGCTCCGGATCGTTCTCGAACACTTGACGGATCTCGGCGGCCGAAACGCGGGCGGTGGCGTGAGCCAGGTTGCGGTCGTCCAACTCCACGGTCTTCAATCCGCACGCCCGGCTGACCTCCTGTATTCATCGCACGGTCTGAGTATTACACGGCTGGCTCGTCCCGGACAGTCGGCGTTGCTCACGCTGGACGACACGCCTGCCGGCTGGACGATCGATGGGGTGGGAGCTGAGGAGCCGCGCCGAGCCCGAGCAGTGCGCACGGGTGCTCGACCCGGAGTCGTCGCAGGAACCCGCCATCGAGGCGGAGGCGAGGGCGCCTGGAAGTCGAGCCCCTGGGCCTCTACCTTGCGCGCCGCGGCCCGCTGCGCAGCCGCTGCAGCGCCCGGCTGACCTCATCGACCACTTTGTGGCTCCTTTAGCGAACTGCCCGAGGGGCAGTGTGCCAAAACTGCACGAAGGTCGCGCCGTCCGACGAGCACGGCGATGAGTATCGTGCAGACAACGCGCCTCGGAATGTGGAGGAGCTACCGGTGACCGAGATCGGGCAGCTGATCGACCAGATGGAAGCTCACCTCGACCACGTGCGCAGCGCGACATCCTGACCGACGCGGTGGCCTACCTCGTCCGCACCGGCGACGAGGAGGACGACCTGCGTAGCCCGATCGGGTTCGAGGACGACGCCGACGTCATGGATGCCGCGCTGGCGCGGATCACACAGGCGAGGAAGGGAGGAAAGAACTCGGGCGCCCGGACCACGTAACGATCAACTCGTCGCGCGCGCGGCTGCACGCCACGTAGAACAGCGACCGTTCCCGCGCCCGGACCGCTGGGTGATCCGACTCGGGCTGGGTCTCGAACACCCAGTCCAACGGCACCACGCCCGCTTCGACACCGATGACGATCACTCGGGAGAACTCGGTCCCCTTAGCTCGGTGCATCGAAGCGATCTTCACCGCTTCCGCGTTGCCCCCACCTTCCTTCTGCAGTAGCTCGACGGCGACGCCGCCCTCCTGAAGGGCGGTCCGTGCCTGATCCTGCTCGGCGGCGCGCCGGGACAGCACCGCGATCGCCGAGGCAGAGACGCCGTGCTCCAGCCAGCTCCGCACTGTCTCGACGAGGAAGCGCATCTCCTCGGCGACGCCCGAGAAGCCTTTCGTGGTGGGCGCCGGGCCGGTGAATGCGGAGTGGTAGCCCGCGACGGTGTCCTCCTCGCCGTCGAGGTCGACCACCTTCTGGCCGCCGATGACCCCCAGGGCGAACGCGAGGTTCTGCCGGGAGGTCCGGTAGTTCAGCGTGAGCCGCCGGGATCGACCGCGGGTCTCGATCCCGAACCGGCTCAACACCGTCCGCTCACCGTAGATCCGCTGATGGCCGTCCTCGCAGATGAAGAGATCGTTCGATCCCGGGGTGACCAACCCGCGCAGCACCCGCCAGTGCCCGGCGTGCAGGTCCTGCCCCTCGTCCACGACGACGTGGTCGTAGGTGCTCCCGTGGTCCCGAGCAGCCGGGTCCTCGAGGATCTGTGCGGCCCGGCCGGCCAAGAGCTCGAACGTGGTTCTGCCCTGCGTCTGCGCACTGCGCTGGAACGACTCGATCACGTTCCACACCGCCGCCCGCTGGATCCGGTTCAGCCGGACGCCTCGACCGGCGCGCTTCACCTGCAGGTACGCCTCGCGGGTCTGCTCTGCCATGCCGAGCACCACCGTTCGGTACTCGCCGGCCAGGAAGCCCGGTGTCAGGACGGGGGCCAGGTCCGCGGGCACGCCGCTGGACCGGACCGCCTCCTCCCACATCGCGTCCTGCTCACGAACCCCGAGCACGTGCCCCGGCGGTCCGTCCACGGACTGGACCACGGCCCGGACGGCCTGGTCCACTCCGCGGACATCGACGCGGGGCAGTTCATCGGGAGTGAGCAGGCCGCGGATGTCCACCTGCAAGCTCGACGCGAGATTGCGGGTGAAGGTGCACAGCAGGACCCGGACTTCGGGTCGCCTGGCGAGAAACGCGGCCCGGTGCAGCGCGACGACCGTCTTGCCGGTTCCGGCGCCACCCGCGAGGCGGTAGGGCCCGTTGAAGGTCTCCCGGTAGGCCACCGCTCGCTGCTGGGGGTGCAGGTAGGTCCGCCAGGCGGCGAAGTCACCCTCGATCATGCGGCGGAGCTCGTCGTCGCTGTCGATGTAGACGAACTCCATCCGGCTGGTCGCCCGGTCCGCCGCCGCGAGCGGGTCCTCGCTGGTCCCCTCGCGATCCAGCTCGTAGGTGACCTTGATGTCGTGCAGCGGCGTGCCGGTGGCCAGCTCCAGCAGCACCCGCTGCTGCCACTCCGGCAGCTCGCCAGCCAGGTCGAGGATGTCGTCCTCGTCGGTGAGGCGGACGGCCTGTTCGGCGACGTCGGCGTTGATGCCGAGCTCGACGAGCTCCGAGACCTGGAACGGCAGCACCTGGACTGCAGCCTCGGGCGCCGGGCGCTGTCGATACTCGGCGACCTTGTCCAGGATGGCCCGCGTACGGAGTAGCTCCATGGCGCCGTTGGCCGGGTTGACCTCCAAGGTCAACGTCTGGGCGTAGGTATACGCGTCGTCGTGTGGCTTGATGGCGGCGAGCAGCCACATGGGCTCCGCCTCGTTGCCTACGGCGAACAGCACCGCGCGGTAGCTCAGGTCCACCCTGGCGGTGCGCACCCGGCGATCGGCCGCGTTGTGCGGCATCTTGAGGTCGAGCCCGGTGAGGTCGGTGTCCCGGCTGAGCTTCGTGAGGAAGTCCCATGCCCGGCTCTTCATGGAGCCGTCGACGTCGATGGCTCGATGGAACTCCTTGGAGATGATCACGCCCATCAGGCACCCGCGCCCGCAGCGCTCAGTGCCGCCCGCACCGCGTGCTCGTCCGCGGGCACGACCGTCCACCCATGCTGCGCGAGCCAGGTGTCCCGACCGTCGTCCTCGTCCACGACCACGGCAACCCGCTGCTCGGGCCAGGCCAGGTCGATCACATGCGCCCCGTCGTCCACCTCGAGTCCTGGCTCCGGCACCGGGGTCTGTCCGTTCGCGAGTGCTCGAACCAGGTCCTCCAGAACACCGTCGAAGACGTCGGCGATCACCTGCCACGCAGGCAACAGCAGGGCGGCCTCGCCCGGCACCCCGGTGGCGACGGTCCGGTACGTGTGCGCCTGGAATCGGCCGGGTTCGAGGAACTGCAGGATGGTGCTGAGCGCGAGCCAGTCGCGCCAGGCGTCGACCTGATCGGAGCTGCCGACCGTCTCGCCACGATCGTCGACGGCGACCCACGCTCGCACGTCCGTCAGCGATCGCAGCTCCAGCGCCACGACCGCACCGCCGGACGACCTCCGGGACGCCACCCGGACCTGCCCCGGCGACACCTCGCCGGACGTGCCGGTGATCTCGCTGCGCAGCAGTGCCGGCACCGCATCGGCGTCGAGCTGGTGCGTGTCGGCGTTGTGACCGAGCGCCAGAGCGAGCGCGTGCGCCGGGCTGGTCCAGGCGTGACGGACGGGGCGCAGCAGGAACTCCGAGAGCATCGACACCGGGTCGCTGAGCAGCACCTCCGGCTTGATACTCCCGGGAGCAGCCGTCTTGCGAGCGACCTGCAGGAACATCGCGCTCAGCGATTCCGCGCACCACTGCGGGGCAACCGCGGGCTGACCGTCGAGAGTCGCGGCGAAGGCGTCGAGGTCGTGATGGGTCACGGCCCACACGAGGTAGTCCTGATCGCGCAGGCCGGCGCGCTGGTCCGCGTCATCGGCGAGCCGATTGGTGAGAGCGGAGCTGTGCCACCGCAGGCTGTCGCAGAACACCGCGATCTTCGGCACCTCGATGTCGGCGCAGGTGAGCACGAAGTCGGGTGCAACGTCGCCGAGCTTCACCTGCGGCGCGAGCGCCCACTGCAGGTCGCCGAGTGCCTGCGGGAACGTGACCTTCGCGCTGTCCCCGTGGGACGTCGCCTGGGTGCTGACGGCAGCGCCCTTGGCCTTGGCCCAGCGCAGCAGCAGCGCGCGGAACCGCATCTCGATGGGGGTGTCGTGCGAGGCCACCACGATTCGCTTGATCGCCTCGATCGGCCTGGGCTGCCACTGCCCCAGGATCTGGGAGAGCAGGTCGATGGCCGAGTCGCGGCGCGCTTCGGTGGCCAGCGTCGGGGGAACGTGCGGCAGCAGGCAGCGATGGCAGGCCGCCACGCCTTCCGACGTGCACGGGCAGGAGGTCAGCACGCTCAGCGACGCTTCCAGCAGTTCCCTCACCCGCAGCGGATCGGCGAACCGGCCCAGGTAGCCGGTCCCGCCGGGGACGAGATCGTGCAGCACCATGACCCACCGCTCGCTGCTCCCCGGGAGGGGGTCCGGGGCCGCCACCACGTCGAGGTGATCCGGATCGCCGCCCAGCACCTGGCGCAGCCCCAGCAGCAGCGCCGCGCGGAACGACGTGAGCAGGGTCGGGTCGGCCACCACGATCGGCGGGACCAGCAGCCGCACCGCCTGCGTTCGCAGCTCGTGGGTGAGCGCGACGGTCTTCCAGTCCGTGGGCGACGGTTCGCGACGCTGCCGGCACCACCCGCGGTGCCGGGCGTCCTGCCGGTCCCGCACCCCGCGCTGTGCGGCAGGGACCACCCCGCAGTGCACGCACGCGTCGAACAGCGACGCGGAGACCTCCTCGCCCGCGATCAACCGTGCAGCGCCACCGCGCTCCGTCGGTCCGAGGTTGATCCAGCGGATGTCGGCTGCTCGCAGTACCTCGGCGCCGAACGGGAAGTCGGCGAGCTCCCAGGCCCCGACGATGTCGTTCGGTGAGCTGTCGACGGTGGTGAGGACGGTGAACCGGGCGCGACGGCGGTCCTCGGTATCGTCGTCGCGCATCGCCATCTCCCGCGAGGCGTAGGCGGACGCCCGCCGGAAGGGCAGTGTGGTGAGCAGCTGGCCGGAGTCGGCGGCCTCCTTCGACCCGCACCGCGGGCAGGCCATCACGGGTGCATCCGGTGTCACCCGGCCCGACCATCCGCACGCGGGGCAGAACCGGCGCACCACAGTGGACTGATTGCGGCTCGTGCCGAGATCGATCCCGTCGATCTCGACCGAGGTGCCCCGGACGTAGAACGTGGCTCCCGGAGCGAGCTCGTACAGCGCGATGCGGCTACCCCGAACGTAGCGCTCGTCGCTGCTCTCGTGGGCCCCGGTCTCCTCGTCGGTCCACCACAGGCCGACGTCGAGGCGGGTGGTGTCGTCGAGGAGGGCATAGTTGGGCAGCAGTCCCTTGGCTTCCAGCGCGGAGATCCAGTAGGTGCGGTCCCGATCGGCGCGGGCGGCTCGGGCCGCACCGAGCTCGCCGTACAGCCGGCGCAGGTCACGCTCGCCGGCCTCGTCGAGCGACGGTTTCGCCTTCATGAGCGCGATCTCGGCCTCCAGGGCGGCGAACCGCGCGGTCAGCTCCTCGCCTTCCTCCACCCAGGCGGCGACGCAGGCCTCCACGTCACCCTCGAAGCCTGGCGGCTCGCCGTCCGGGCAGCCGTCGCCCGCCCACAGCCGGAGCTCGGCGGCGGTGTCCTTGCTGACCGCGTCGCCGAAGCCACGCAGGAACTCGTCCACATAGGTCGCGGCGTTCGCGTGACCGTCGGCGACGATGCGGCCGAGCCACGAGGTGGCGGTGAGGCCACCGGCGAACACGTCCTTCGCGAGCCGGGTCCGCGTCGCGTTCGGGGACCGGGCATACCGGTCGAACAGCGACGCGAGGTACTGGCGGCGCAGGATCTCGGTGGCGTCGAGGTAGCAGGCCGGTGGCACCACGTCCCCGGCGATCATGGTGAGCGGGTCCATCAGGCGTTGCAGCTCCAGCGGCCGGGCGGGGAGCAGCGACACCACCAGCGCGTTGCCGGTCAACCGGCCGGCGCGGCGACCCGTTGCAGGTAGGAGGCGGTGGAGCGGGGTAGCGACGTCAGCGCCACGGTGGACAGGTCACCGATGTCGATGCCGAGTTCCAGGGTCGGGGTGCAGGTGAGCACGTTGGGTGCGTCGGGCCGCGACGAGGTCTTGAAGGTGTTCTCCAGCTCCACGCGCTCCTTGGGTCGCAGCAGCGAGGTGTGCTCCCGCGCGACGATGCGCCGCACCTCGCCGGAGCGGTAGAGGTCGCGGTAGTAGTCGCGTTCGGACCGTTCGACGGCGTAGCTGCCGGCGCAGCGGTCCCGTTGACACGGTGCGCCGGCCAGCTCCTCGAGTACCACCTGTGGGCCGGGGAGCCGGGTGGCGCAGACCGTGCAACGCAGCAGCGGGGGCGCCCCCGCGGTACGGGCAAGACGGACCCGCTCGGCGGGGATCTGCCAGACGGTGTTACCTCCGTCGGCCACGACGGGTGCGAGCGCCCCGTCGGTGACGAGCGCATCGAGCAGTGCCCGGACGTAGCGGGACGCGTCCGAGGTGGGGACGCCGAGGGCACGTGCGGTCCACGTCGAGTACCAGCTCCGGGTTCCCACGATGCTGTCGAAGGCGTCGGAGTGCCTGGCGGTGGTGGGAAAGGACGGCGCGGGCCGCTGGTTGGGGAACGCCGGCATGCCTTCGAGCCGCGGTCGGCCGCCCCAGATGCTGTGCCGGTTGCCGGTTTTGGCGAACTTCCGCAACCAGCCGTGCTGGACGCCGCCCTGCAGCCGGACCCGTTCGAGGATCCCCCGCGCCCACGCGGTGGTCTGCTGCGGCCCCACGCCGTCGAGCGTGAGCTGCACGCTCTGGTGCGCCACGGCCGCGAGGGCGGACTCAACGGCACCGGCGAGGTCGCCGACGTGCACGTGAGCAGTGACGGCCCCGGTCAGCTCCAGCGTTCGGCCGGTGCGGGACGAGAGCCCGAACTCGAGCACTGCAGCGAACGACATCCGTTTCGCCACGGCGGCCCGCACCCGTGTGTCGGTCCGCTCGGTGTTCCAGTAGCCACGGAACACCTCGTGTTCCCGCAGGTCCGGGGGGAGCACGGCGTAGCGCTCCGCTGGGGTGTGGGCGCTGGCGGCGACTGCCGCGCCCACCGTGTCGAGGGTGCAGCCGTCCGGGCCGATGGCGCGGTGCAGCAGCGCGCGCAGGTTCAGCGCGTAGGCCCGGCTCTCGACGAAGGCCGCGCGGTGCGACGCGTCCTGCACGCTGTCGGTGAACACGAGCGTCTTCTTCTCGGCCGCTGCGACGTCCGGGCTGCCGAAGAGCTGGCCGAGCGTCACGGAGGCGAGAGTGGCCACCCGGGAGCCGAGGTAGCGGATGCCGTCCTTCAGCCCGCAGGACGGGCACTGCTCGTCCTTGGCGGCCTGGGTGTCGGGCGTGACGAGGACGGGGACGAGCGCGGCGTGCCGGCCGGCGGGCGCCGGGACGAAGTCGGCGGTCTCCGGATCGACCCAGCGGATATCGGTCGAACCCTGCGCAGCCTCGCCGGGAGCGAAGATCCACGCACGGGCGGTGGACGAGTCGCTCGCGGTCTTCCGCCACACCGCGGTGGGGTTCGTGGCGTGCGCCCCGCCCGCGGTGGCGACAACGCCCCAACCAGACCGGCCGCAGTGCCGGCAGTAGACCGACGGCAGGGACTTCGTGCCGTCCTCGGCGATGCCACCGTCGTGCCAGCGGAAGCCCGGTGAGCTGCTCAGCTCGCGCAGCAGCCGGCTGACCTCGCGCACCCAAAGCTGCACGTCGACACCGACCAGTGGGCGACCGCCGACGGTGCGTGCCCTGGACAGCAGCGCGAGATACAGCGCCACCGCGTGCCGGGCGGCGGCGCGCCGCTCGTCGGTGGCGGCGACCCAGCTCGGCTCCAGGTCCTGGGCGAGCTCGGCGAGGGGCTTCGGCGTGGTGGTGAGCCGGAGCAGGGTCCGGGTGAGCGGGTGGGCACGGAGCCGCTCGCCGATCGTCTCGTCGTCGGCGTGGGCGGCGCCGAGGAACAGGCGCCGTCCCGCCGCGAGCTGCTCCTCATGGGAGGTGCAGTTGCGCAGCTCTTCGGTGAGCTCGTCGAGCAGCGGGATCTTGCCCTCTGGTGGGGTGGCCCACTCCTCGGCGGTCAGCCGGTCCTCGCCGATGAGTGAGGTGTCGTCGAACTCGGTCCCGAACACGGTCTCGGCGAACCCGCGCAGGGCCGGCGCTCCGTCGGTGCCGCCGCCGAGCGTGGCGGACGTGGCGATCGGCGTGACGGCACCGAGGGGACGCTCGTCGGTGGTCACGCCGAGGGCCATGCCGAGCCTGCGCAGCAGCATGGCGACGTCGGTGCCCTGGGCGCCGTCATAGGTGTGGAACTCGTCGAGCACCAGGTACTGCAACGACTCACCGGCGTTCGCGAACAGCGGCGTGTCCTCGCTGCGCAGCAGCAGCATGTCGAGCATCTTGTAGTTGGTGAGCAGGATGTCGGGCGGATTCTTGCGCATGGCGTACCGGTCGCCGATCACCGCGGTCTCGGTCATCTCCACGCCGCTGTCGATGTCGCCGGTGTAGAGCCCGACGGTGACGTCGCCGAGCTCATCGCTGTGCTGGTGCACGAGCTGCGCGATGCGCCGGGCCTGGTCGTTGGCCAGCGCGTTCATCGGGTAGAGGACGAGCGCCTTGATGCCCTGCTGGCCGGCGCGGCGTTGGCGGCAGCAATGATCGAGCAGCGGGACGATGAAGCTCTCGGTCTTGCCGGAGACGGTACCGGTGGTGACGAGCGTGGGCCGGGGGACGCGGTCGCGGGAGGCGAGCCGCATCCACGCCTCGGCCTGGTGGCGGTGCGGCGCGAACCCGCGCGGTGACCAGTCGAGGTGGTCGCGCCAGGTGTCGTCGGCGGGCCGGAACGGCAGGCGGAGCCGGACGTAGGGGCCGCGGAAGACACCGCGCTCCGGGTCGGCGACGAAACGCTCCAGCTCGGCCCGCACGTCGTCGTCGCCGAGGGCGAAGGTCGTGCCGAGGAAGCTGGTCAGCGCCGCGCGCAGGTCCTCGG
>JALYQB010000076.1 GCA_030856045.1 Actinomycetota bacterium | reverse complement strand
CGCCCGATTCCTCTCGGCTGTGACCGGCTGGACGATCCTCGACAAGGACACCATCACCCGCGCCCTGGTGGAGCAGCTACTGCTCGCCAACGGCGGGGACCCCAACGATCGCCACACGCCGCTGTACATGGAACACGTCCGTCCATTCGAGTATCGGTGCCTTCTCGACGCCGCGACCGAGAACCTGCGGTGCGGCGTGTCTACGGTGGTCACCGCGCCGTTCGTCCGAGAGTTCGCGGACGGCGACTGGTTCACGCGGTTAGAGAATCGCTGTGCGGCTCACCGAGCCCGGCTGAGCGTGGTGTGGATGACGTGCGACGAAGAGTCGATGCACGACTACATCGCTTTCCGGGGAGCCGGACGAGACAGCTGGAAGCTCAACAACTGGCATGACTACCTCGCCACGATCGATGCGAGCTTCGAGCCCCCATTCAGTCACCACTGCGTCGCCAACCACCTGAACGGCGCGGTAGCCCTGGCCGACCAGGCACGCGATATCGCTGCGCGAGTTCGGACATGACCGACCACGGCGTCATCCTCTACGGCCCACCGGCGAGCGGGAAAGACGCGGTGACGCACGCGCTGGTCAGACTGGACTCGACATTTCGCCACTACCAGCGACTGAAGGCCGGAACCGGTCGGACGACGGGCTACGAGATGATCGGCGAGGCGGCACTGGCCGAGATGCAACGAGGCGATGTGCTGTACGAGAACACGAGATACGGGAACCGATACCTGGTGGACCGGCCACGTCTGCGCGAGCTCTTCGAGACCGGGGTATTCCCAGTCGTTCACATCGGTCAGATAGCGGGAATCCGCGCTATTGTCTCGTCGTATCCGGCTCGGTGGCTGGCAGTCATGCTGTGGTGTTCGCGGGAAACGAGCAGGGAACGGGCGTCGGCGCGGCATTACAGCTCCGACAGTCGGCTCGACGCTTGGGACGAGACCGAACGGGATGTCAGCGAGCATGGATCAGCTGACTTCGCGCTCTGCATCGACACCGAACAGCACATACCCGACGATGCCGCCCGGTTGGTCGGGGACGCCGTGCGATCGTGGGTGAACAGTGCACGCTGACATCGTCGTACCGGCGTTAGCGCTGAGAGCTGTCAGTGGTCACCTCGATGAGCAGGCGATCGCGAAGTACGCTCGACGGGCGGCGTCGACATGGGTTGACTGTTTCATCCTGTCGGGCACGACTACTCAAGGGCAGTCCCTCTCAACAGCCGAGCGGGCAGTGGTCCTCGATCTGTGGCTCGATCTGACCCCGGCAACGCGCCTTCTCGCCTGCTGCTGGTCGGCGGGTGATATGGTGAATGCGCTCCATCGGGGAATCGCCCCGATCGTGGTGATGCGGGACCTGTCGGACCGTGCGGCCGCGTCCAGCTTCCTCCACTCGCTACCCGCCGGGGCATACGTCTACAGCCACCCAGCGCACAGCCGGATAGTGCTGGATGCACAGCTCTGCGCCGACGCCCGCGAGGCTGGATTCCTCCCGGTCGGCGCCAAGGTTGCGAAAGTGACGCACAGCGACATCCGGTCGATCCGCGATCAGACCGGACCGGACTTCACGTTGTGGGACGCATCATCGCGCAACATTCGTGCGAGCGTGGCTGCCGGTGCATCAGGCGTGATCGCGACGCCGCTCAGCCCCTTTGCGAGTCCGTTTCCGTCGCGCGGCGTCGACTCGGTACAAGGCGTGGTCGATCGCGTGCAGGCGGACCTGGACCGGATGGCGTCTCGGGACGCGCGCAGCGCCTACCTGGCCGGGCGGGCAGCCGCTGCGCTCTGACGACCGGGCTCGTGTCCGGCGGCAACGGACTGCGGCCGGAGGTTGCTCTCAATCCGGCGTGAGATGGGGCTGCAGAGCCCGAATGCGGTTGTGCGAGGGCCCTGGACGACCCAGCTTGGGCACCGGACTGGCCGACATGCGCCACCGGACTGGCCGACATGCGCTTGGTGTGGCTCCGGTGGTTGGGTCGTTGAGGCGGCGGGTAGTCCAGCTGCCTCGGCACCGACGGCGAGGCGTTGCCCGACCCGATCAACCGGCCTGAGGAGTCTTGGTGACCGACAACATCTTCGTGCTGGGCCTCGATGACCACAACCGGAAGACGCTGGACGCGCTGCCCGACGCCGAGAACTACCGGTTCCACCCGCTGCTCACGATCGAGGAGCTGCAGTACGGCGACGACATCCCCATCGTCGACCTGCTGGACAGGGCGAAGGCGCAGCTCGACGCCTTCGAGGGCGAGGTCGACGCGGTCATCGGCTTCTGGGACTTCCCCGTGAGCACGATGCTCCCGTTGCTGGGCGAGTACGCGGGCACGCAATGCGCGAGCCTCGAGGCGGTTGTGAAGTGCGAGCACAAGTACTGGTGCCGCCTCGAGCAGCAGAAGGTGATCGACGAGCACCCCTCCTTCGGCCTCGTCGACCCCGACCACGACGCGGACCCGCCCGACGGCGTCGACTACCCGATGTGGGTCAAGCCGGTGAAGTCCTTCTCGTCCGACCTCGCGTTCGGGGTGGAGAACCGGCAGGAGTTCCAGGACGCGCTGGCCGAGATCCGTGAGGGCATCGGACGCGTCGGCGAGCCGTTCGAGGTGATCCTGGACAAGTTGGACCTGCCGCCCGAGCTCGCCGAGGCGGGTGGGCGGGCGTGCCTCGCCGAGGCGTCCATGAGCGGGCGGCAGGTGACCCTCGAGGGTTACGTCCGTCACGGCGAGATCAACATCTTCGGCGTGGTGGACACCATCAACCTGCCCGAGGTGTCGAGCCAGGAGCGGTTCCAGTACCCGTCGTCGCTGCCGGCGGCGGTCGCGGACCGCATGGCGGACATCTCCCGGCGCGTCATCGAGCAGGTCGGGCTGGACCACACCACGTTCAACGTCGAGTTCTTCTGGGACCCCGAGAGCGACGCGGTGACCGTACTGGAGGTGAACCCGCGGCACTCCCAGTCGCACGCCGAGTTGTTCGAGCAGGTCGACGGAGCGGCCAACCACCAGGCGATGCTGCGGCTCGCGCTCGGGCGTGACCCGGACATGCCGCACCGCGAGGGGCCGTACGCGATCGCGGCCAAGTGGTTCCTGCGGCACTTCACCGACGGGGTGGCCCGCCGGGTCCCGACCGAGGACGAGGTGACCGCGGTGGAGGGCGACATCCCCGGCGTCACCGTCGACGTCATCGTCGGCGAGGGCGACCGGCTCTGCGAGCTGGCCGACCAGGACAGCTACAGCTACAAGATCGCCAACATCTACCTCGGCGGCGCGGACGCAGCGGAGCTGAAGGACAAGTTCGAGCGCTGCGCGGCTGCGCTGCCCTTCGAGTTCGACGAAACCTGAACCCGGATCGGCCCTGAGCTCGGCGGCTCCTGAACTCGTTGCGACAGGGTGCCGCGATGTTTGGCAGCGCGGCACACGGTCAACCCTGCCATGGCACGGACCAGACGAGTGATCGCGTCTAGGAGTGATCACACAGTGCCACAGCGCCTCCGCTGGCCGTCCCGAGCCGTTTAGGTCACCTCGTGGAAGGCCGCCCAGGCCGCGACCCATACCCCGAAGCCCGCAGGGAGGCGGCGACGGGGAACCCCACCGAAAGTCTTTCGATGAAAGGAGTGTCCATGCGCAAGAACGTCTTCGTACTGGGTTACGACGAGCACAACTTCCGGATTCTGCAGGACATGCCCGACGCCGCCGAATGCGCGTTCCAGCCACTCCTGACGTTCGAGGACATCTACGGTGAGGAGATCCGGTTCGGCGACGTCCTCGCGGCGGCACAGCGCGAGCTCGACGCGTTCGACGGGCCGATCGACGCGATCATCGGGTTCTGGGACTTCCCGGTCAGCTCGATCCTCCCCCTGCTGCGCCAGCGATACGGACTGCCCACCGCCAGCCTCGAGGAGGTGGTGAAGTGCGAGCACAAGTACTGGAGCCGCCTCGTCCAGCAGCAGGTGATCGACGAGTACCCGCCGTTCGGTCTCGTGGACCCGGCGAAGGACGAGACCCCGCCCGAAGGCGTCCGATACCCGATGTGGGTCAAGCCGGTCAAGTCCTTCTCCTCGGTGCTCGCCTTCGGTGTCGCGGACGACGACGCGTTCCGGGACGCGCTCGGCAAGATCCGCGAGGGCATCAGCTGGGTCGGTGAGCCGTTCGACGCGCTGCTCGAGTACGTGGACCTGCCGCCGGAGATCGCCGCCGCCGGCGGGCAGGTCTGCCTCGCCGAGGAGGCCATCACCGGGCGCCAGGTGACGGTGGAGGGCTACCGCTACCGCGGCGAGGTGGTCGTCTACGGCGTGGTCGACTCGGTGACCTACGACAACAGTCCGAGCTTCCTGCGCTATCAGTACCCCTCGTCGCTGCCCGAGGACGTGTGCAAGCGGGTGGGCGACATCTCCCGGCGGCTGGTCGAGGCGATCGGGCTGGAGCGCTACACGTTCAACATCGAGTACTTCTGGGACCCCGGCACCGACGCGATCACCCTGCTCGAGATCAACCCGCGGCACTCCCAGTCACACGCCGAGCTCTTCGAGGACGTCGACGGGATGGCCAACCACGAGGCGATGCTGCGGCTCGCGCTCGACCGCGACCCCGACTTTCCCAGTGGCAAGGGCCGCTACGCCGTGGCGGCCAAGTGGTTCGTCCGGCGGTTCTCCGACGGCATCGTCCGCCGCCATCCGAGCCCGGAGGAGATCGAGACCATCCAGCACATCGTCCCCGGCGCCACCATCGATCTCACCGCACACGCCGGGGACCGCCTCTCCGAGCTGCGTGAGCAGGACAGCTACAGTTACCAGCTGGCCAGCGTGTACATCGGCGCGGTCGACGAGGCGGAGCTGACGGCGAGGTTCGACCAGGTCGTCGCGGCCCTGCTGTTCGAGATCGACGACGTCGGCCAGGCATACTGACCACGGACCGCCGGGAGCCCGATCGATGCGGACGGTGACGTCGCTGCCCCACGCCGTCCGCGAAGAGGAGCACGTCTGGATCCCGTTACGCGACGGGGTCCGGCTGGCCGCGCGGATCTGGCGCCCGGCGTTCTCGGACCTCGAGCCCGTGCCGGTGATCCTGGAGATCCTCCCGTACCGGCAGCGGGACCTCACGGCCCGCCGGGACTCGATCCACCACCCGTACCTGGCGGGTCACGGGTACGGGTGCGCGCGGGTGGACCTGCGGGGCAGCGGCGAATCGGAAGGGGTCCTCACCGACGAGTACCTCGAGGAGGAGCTCGCCGACGCCGAGGACGTCCTCGCGTGGCTCGCCGAGCAGCCCTGGTGCAACGGCCGCGCCGGCATGATGGGCATCTCCTGGGGCGGCTTCAACGCCTTGCAGGTCGCCGCCCGCCGCCCGCCCGGCCTGGACGCCATCGTGACGGCCAGCTCCACCGACGACCGCTACGCCGACGACGTGCACTACATGGGCGGGTGCCTGCTCTCGGACAACCTGTCCTGGGCGTCGACCATGTTCGCCTACAACTCCTGCCCGCCGGAGCCCGCGGTGGTGGGGGACCGCTGGCGGGACATGTGGCACGCCCGGCTGGCCCGCAGCGGGCTGTGGCTCGAGGGGTGGCTGCTGCACCAGCGGCGCGACGACTACTGGCGCCACGGCTCGATCTGCGAGGACTACGCGGCGGTGCGCTGCCCGGTGCTCGCCGTCAGCGGCTGGGCCGACGGCTACTCCAACTCGGTGTTCCGGCTCCTCGAGCACCTCGATGTCCCCCGCAAGGGGCTGATCGGGCCCTGGTCGCACAAGTACCCGCACCTGGGTGAGCCGGGTCCCGCGATCGGGTTCCTGCAGGAGCTGGTGCGGTGGTGGGACCGCTGGCTCAAGGACATCGAGAACGACGTCATGGACGAGCCGATGCTGCGGATCTGGATGCAGGAGACCGTCCCGCCGTTCACGGCGTACGAGGAGCGGCCCGGCCGATGGGTCGGGGAGCCGAGCTGGCCGTCGCCGCACGTCCAGGTCACCGTGCACACGCTGGAGCGCAATCGCATCGCTCAGCCGGGCGAGACCGTGGATGAGACAGAGCTCACGATCACGTCGCCGCTCTCGGTCGGGCAGTACGCCGGCAAGTGGTGCTCCTACAACGCGCCCCCCGACCTGCCCTACGACCAGCGCGAGGAGGACGGCGGGTCGCTGGTCTTCGACACCGACGCGTTCACCGAGCGGTGCGAGATCGTCGGCAGACCCGTCGCGGAGCTCGAGCTCGCGGCCGATCGGCCGGTCGCGATGGTGGCCATCCGCCTCTCCGATGTCGCACCCGACGGCCGGGCGACCCGCATCAGCTACGGCCTGCTCAACCTCACCCACCGCGGCTCCCATGCCGACCCCGAGCCGCTGGTGCCCGGCAAGCGCTACCAGGTCAGCGTGGAGCTCAACGGCATGGCCCAGGCGCTGCCCCCCGGTCACCGGCTGCGGGTGGCGATCTCGACGTCCTACTGGCCGCTGGCGTGGCCGCCACCCGAGCCGGTGCAGCTGTCGGTGTTCACCGGCTCCAGCCGGCTCCTGCTGCCGGTGCGCCCGGTCTGCGAGTCGGACGAGGTGTCGCTGCGTCCCTTCGACGAGCCGGAGGGCGCGGAGCCGATCCCGATGACGCAGGTCAGCCCCGGTGAGGAGCGCTGGACCGTGACGCGGGACCTGGTGCGGTACGAGTCCGCGCTCGAGGTCGTCAAGGACCTCGGTGTCGTGCGCTTCGACGACATCGACCTCAAGATCACCCGCCGCGCCTACGAGCGCTACAGCTGGGTCGGCGACGACGTCGGCTCCGTCTGCGGTGCGACCGAATGGCGGATCGGCTTTCAGCGGGGTGACTGGGAGGCCTCCACGGTGACGCGCACCGTGCTGACCTCCACGACCACGGACTTCCTCCTGCGCGCCGAGCTCGACGCCTACGAAGGCGAGCAGCGCGTCGCGTCCTACAACTGGGACCGCACCGTGCCCCGGGACGGCGTCTGAGCCTGCCTCACGGGGGCTGGACCGGGTGTAGCGGGCGGCCCGTCCGGGTACCACTGTCGGATGGACGAGGCGAAACCGGTGGCAGTGGTGACCGGGGCGAGCCGGGGGCTGGGTTTCCTGCTCGCCCGCGAGCTCGGCCGCTGCGGGCACGACCTGGTGGTGTGCGCGCGGTCGGCCGAGGGGCTCGCCGCGGCGCGGCCCGACCTCGAGGCGACGGGTGCGACGGTGGACACCGTCGTGTGCGACGTCTCGGTGGCAGCCGACGTGGCCCGCCTCGTCGACACCGCGACGGCGCGCCACGGCCGGATCGACGTGCTGGTCAACAACGCGGGCACCATCCAGGTGGGGCCGGTGGGCGCGATGCGGGCCGAGCAGTTCGCCGACGCGCTCGGCGTGATGCTGTGGGGAGTGGTGCACCCGACGCTGGCGGTGCTGCCGCTGCTGCGGAGCCGGGGCTGCGGCCGGATCGTGAACATCACCTCGATCGGTGGCAAGATCCCCGCCCCGCACCTGCTGCCGTACACGACGGCGAAGTTCGCCGCGGTCGGCTTCTCCGAGGGGTTGCGCGCCGAGCTCGCCAAGGACGGCATCTCGGTGACCACCGCGGTCCCGGGACTCATGCGCACCGGGTCCCCGCGCAACGCGCTGTTCTCGGGCGACCGCACGGCCGAGCACCGCTGGTTCGCGCTGGGCGACAGCCTGCCACTGGTGTCGATGGACGCCGAGCGCGCCGCGCGCCGCATCGTCGACGGCGCGCTGCGTGGCCGTCCCGAGATCATCCTGACCCCGGCGGCGAAGCTGGCGGTCCGCGCGCACGGCCTGGCGCCGGGGCTCACGACCCGCGCTGCCGCGCTGGTGGACCGGCTGCTGCCGCGGGGCGAGGACGCGCCGCCCGTGCCCGGGCACACCGTCGACCCTGACCCGCCGCAGTGGTTCCGTGTCCTGACGACGCTCACCGACCGGGCGGCCCGGCGATGGCACCAGCACGACGACGAGGCGCGGCAGCCGAGGTGACGGCCCGCCCACGTCCGCATACCCTCATCGGGGACGGTAGGCGCCCGAGCGGTGCCGAACGTCGAGGACTATCACGACGTGCCTGGTGTCGTCGATCTCGTACAGCACCCGCCAGTCCCGGCTGAGCCGGGCACTGTAGATGCCGGCAAGTTCCTCGCCGAGGGGTTTGCCAACCCGCTGGGGGTTGTTCAGAAGCGGGCCGGTGATGAACTCCACGGCCGCGGTGGCGACCTCAAGAGGTAGTCGGTCGGCCAGTGCCCGGCGGGCCGGGGGCGCGGTCCCCAGCTCGTACGGGCCGGTCACGACGCGCGGCGTCCCCTCAGCAGGGCGTGTACGGCCTCGGTGCCGTAGACGACGTCTCCCGCGCGGACGGCTTCACGGGCCTCGGCGAGGGCTCGCAGGACGTCGGGGTCGGCCTTGATCTCAGCGGTTTCGCGCAGGGTGAGGTAGGTCCCAATGGCCAGCACCACGGTCTGGTGGACGCTGCGATGATCTTCGTCGGCAGCGGCGCGGAGTTCGGCGTCGAGCTCGGACGGGAGACGCAACGTCATAGCCATACCGTTACGATATCAAAGAACACCGTTCTGGTAGCAAGCGAGGCGGTAAACTGCACCCGCATCGGTCCGATCGCCTGGGCATGCTCGCGCTGGATTCATCCCCTCGGCGCCCGGGTAAACCGTAGGCGGCCGCCACGCCGCCCTCGACCTCTGGAGTGCCGTGTTCCTCTTCTTCTCCAACCGACTGGGGTGCCTGGGTTCCCTGCTCATCTCCCTCGCGGTAACCGCCGTGCTGCTGCTGATCTTCCTCTGAGCGCTACCGAGAACAGCCGTATGGCTCCATGTGGCAGCCTTTGGCGGCGCGCGTCAAGGGATGAGCACCGCGCGGAAGTCGTTCACGTTGGTCAGGGTCGGGCCGGTGACGACCTGGTCGCCCAGCGCCTCGAAGAAACCGTGGCCGTCGTTGTCGGCGAGCGCGGCCGCGGCGTCGAGGCCCTGCTCGCGCGCCCGTTGCAGCGTGGCGGGCCCGATGACTGCACCCGCGATCTCCTCGGTGCCGTCCACGCCGTCGGTGTCGCAGGCGATCGCGTACACGCCCGGCGCGCCGTGCAGCGCCACCGCGAGGGAAAGCAGCAGCTCCACGTTCCGTCCGCCGCGCCCGCTCCCGCGCACGGTCACCGTCGTCTCCCCGCCGGACAGCAGCACGCACGGCCGCGACGCAGGCTGCCCGTGGCGCACCACCTGAGCCGCGATCCCGGCGAGCACCCGGCCGACCTCCCGCGCCTCGCCCTCGAGCGCGTCCCCGAGCACGACCGGGGTCACCCCGGCGGACCGCGCGACGTCGGCCGCAGCCTGAAGGGACTGCTGCGGCGCGGCGATCACCTCATTGCACACCGCGGTCATCCGCGGGTCGTCGGGTCCGGGACAGCCCTGCGCCGAGGCGAGGTGCGAGCGCACCGCGGGCGGCACGGCCACGTCGAACGCCGCGAGCACGGCGAGGGCTTCGGCGGGCGTGGACGCCTCCGGCACCGTCGGTCCCGAGGCGATGATCGCGGGGTCGTCCCCGGGGACGTCGGAGATCAGCAGTCCGAGCGTCCGCGCGGGGTACGCCGCGGCGGCGAGCCGTCCTCCCTTGATCGCCGAGAGGTGCTTGCGGACCAGGTTCAGCTGCCCGATCGACGCCCCGGAGCGCAGCAGCGCCGTGCTGATCTCCTGCTTGTCGGCCAGGGTGATCCCCGGCGCGGGCAGGGCGAGCAGCGCCGACCCGCCGCCGGAGATCAACGCGAGCACCAGATCCCCCGCGCCCGCGCCGGCGACGAGGTCGAGGATGCGCCGCGCGGCCCGCTCGCCCGCCTCGTCCGGCACCGGGTGCGAGGCCTCGACCACCTCGATCGACGAGCACGACACCGCGTGCCCGGTGCGGGTCACGACCAGGCCTTCCACCGCGCCCCATGCCTGCTCGACGGCCTGCGCCATCCGGGCCGACGCCTTGCCCGCGCCCACGACCAGCACCCGGCCCGGCGGCCGGGGCGGCAGGAACGCGGGCACCCGCTCGAGCGGGTCCGCCGCGGCCACCGCCGCGTCGAACATCGCACGGAGCAGCGCCGCAGGGCCTGTCGCGTCGGTGGTCATGTCACCCGGCAGGACGGCTCGCGACCCGCCAGGAAGTCCGCCAGGTTCACCAGCACGAGCATCCCCATCGCGGTGCGGGTCTCCAGGGTGGCGCTGCCGAGGTGGGGCAGCAGCACGGCGTTGTCCAGCTCGCGCAGCTCACGGGGCACCGCCGGCTCGTCCTCGTAGACGTCGAGCGCGGCGCCCGCGATCGTCCCGGACCGCAGGGCGTCGACCAGCGCGACCTGGTCGACGACGTCGCCGCGCGCGCTGTTCACCAGGAACGCGGTCGGCTTCATCCTGGCCAGCCGCTCGGCGTTCATCAGGTGGGTGTTGGTGGCCCCGCCGGGCATGTGCAGGGACACGAAGTCGGCGGCCGCCAGCACGTCCTCCACCGTGTTGACGCGGCGCGCGTCGGGGATCCCGTGCCGGGGCTCGTGCTCGGCACTGTCGTAGAAGACGATCGGCATCCCGAAGCCGAAGTGCGCCCGGCGCGCCATGGCGACGCCGATGCGTCCCATGCCGAGGATGCCGAGGGTCTTGCCGGTGACGTCCGCGCCCATCAGGTGGGTCGGCCGCCAGCCGGTCCACCGCCCGGAACGCACCTCGCGCTCCCCCTCGCCCGCCCGGCGGGCGACCATGAGCAGCAGGGTCATGGCGGTGTCAGCGGTGGTGTCGGTGAGCACGCCGGGGGTGTTCGTGACGACGATCCCGGCCTTCGCCGCCGCCGCGACGTCGATGTGGTTGTAGCCGACCCCGAAGTTGCCGAGGAACCGGCAGCGCAGCTCCCCATCGAAGAGCGCCGCAGGCAGCCGGTCGGACACCGTCGGCAGGACGACGTCGGCCTCGGCGAGCGCGGCGCGCAGCCCGTCGGGCCCCAGCGGCACGTCGTCGATGTTGAGCCGCACCCGGCCGTAGCGCCGCTGTAGCTCGTCCTCGACCGTGCTCGGCCATCGACGGGTGACCACGACGACGGGATCCGGCACGTTGGGCCTCCTGGGACGGGATCGTTCGGTCAGACCGTGGGAAGTTCGTGCACCGCCCGCAAGCGTGATCATGTCCATCGTCACTATCGCGAGCCCGACACCGTTGATCATGCAGCGATTGATCTCGAGCAGGGTCGCGTCCAGGTCACGGAAGGCCCGGTACGCGCCGCGGAAGACCCGCGTGGCGTGCGCGATCGATGAAGGTCAGGTTCGAGCCCGGCACCGCGAGCTCGCTGCGCTGCAGCCGGGCGCGGCGCATCGGGTACAGCGTGTGGCTCATCGCAGGTCTCCTCGGTGGCCGGGCGCTGCGGGCGTGAGCCGTCCGATGGCGCCGTCGGACTCGCCCCCGGAGGATGCCGCGCGGTAGTGGTTCTGGGCTGCGGCGACACCGGCGCCGAGCTCGATCTTCGCCCCGGCGTCGGCCAGCGACATCTCCGCGCTGGCCAGGGCGGACAGGCACATCACCTCGTTGAGGTCACCGATGTGGCCGATCCGGAACACCGTGCCCGCCACTGTCGACAGGCCGGCGCCGAATGCGGTGCGGTAGCGGTGGTACGCGATGCGGCAGACCTCCGCGGGGTCGACACCCTCGGGCACCCGGATCGCGGACACGGTGTCGGAGTACCACTGCGGTGCCACCGCGCAGAGTGACAGGCCGAGCGAGTCGATACCGCGCCGCACGCCCTCCGCGAGCCGGTGGTGGCGGCTGAAGACCTGGGGGAGCCCCTCGGCGAAGAGCAGGTCCAGCGACGCGCGCAGCCCGTGCAGCAGCGGGACGGGCGGGGTGTACGGGAAGTAACCGACGTCATTGGTCTTGATCATCTCCTGGAAGCTGAAGTAGGAGCGCTCCATGGTCGAGGTCTCGGCGGCCTCCAGTGCCTTGACGCTGACGCCCAGCATGGCCAGCCCGGCCGGGAGCATGAGTCCCTTCTGCGACCCGGTGACCGCGAGGTCCACACCCCAGCCGTCCTGCTGGAAGTCGATCGACGCGAGGGAGGACACCGCGTCGACGAACAGCAGCGCGTCGGAGCCGGTGGCGTCCATCACCCGGCGCACGCCCGCGATGTCGGAGGTGACACCCGTGGCGGTCTCGTTGTGCGTCGCGAACACGGCCTTGATCGTCTTGTCCTCGCTGAGGTGCCGCTCGTACTCCGCGAGGGGCACGCCGGCCCCGCACTCGACGTCGACGCAGACGACGTCGAGGCCGAGCTGCTCGGCCATGTCCGCCCACAGCTGCGAGAAGTGCCCGAAGCGCGCCATGAGCACCCGGTCGCCCCGGTTGAGGGTGTTGGTGATCGCCGCTTCCCAGGCCCCGGTGCCGGACGACGGGTAGACGAACACGCGGCCGGACCCGAGCCCGAAGACCTTCTTCAGGTCGGCCAGCAGGGGCAGGACGAGGTCGGGGAAGTCCGGGGCGCGGTGATCCTGCATCGGCACGTTCAAGGCGCGCCGCACGGCCTCCGGGATGTTCGTCGGCCCCGGGACGTAGAGATGCGTGAG
Source organism: Actinomycetota bacterium (assembly GCA_030856045.1). Lineage (GTDB taxonomy): Bacteria > Actinomycetota > Actinomycetes > Mycobacteriales > Pseudonocardiaceae > JALYQB01. The sequence goes on along the minus strand of JALYQB010000076.1, from coordinate 14,202 downwards.
TCCGTTCGGCACGGTCCTCCTGCCTTCCCCCGGCGACGGCCGGTGCTGCTGCTGCCCCAGGAGCCACGACCTGTGGTCCAGGTCACACTGAAGGAGGCTGGGTGGTCCCGTAGCCCGCCTCGGTACTCAATAGCTCAGTGTTCGGCGAGCAAACATAGTTAATCATCTATGAACTGGCAGCGAACCCCCTCCCCAATGCCGCGTTCGCAGCACCCGGGTGCCCCCAATGCCGCGGCTGACGGTGGCTGCGGCGGGCTGGTCAGTCCAGGGCCAGGGTGCGCAGGAGCAGTCGTGCTGCGTCGCCGCCGCCCTCCTCGGCGACGTCCAGCGCGCGCGGCACGTCGAGGTCGTCGGCCAGCGCGGCGGTGACGGCGGCGACCTCCGGGGCCCCGCCGCCGTAGAGCTTGCCTGTGCCCGCGTACAGCCGTTCGAGCCGGGCCGAGGCGCGGTCGAGGTCCGCGGCGTCGAAGTCCCACGCCTCGTCCCAGCGGCGGTCGAGCAGCAGCAGCCGCACCGCGGCCGGCCGATGGTCGCGCAGCAGATCGGCGACCAGCACGAGGTTTCCCGTGGACTTCGCCATCTTCGCGCCACCGACCCGCACCGTCCCGACGCGCAGGTCCGCGCGGGCGAACGGCGCGACGCCGGTGGCCGCCTGCACCATCGCCTTCTGGTACGCGTGGTGGGGGAAGGCGAGGTCCGCGCCGCCGGTGAGCACGTCCACCGACGACCCGAGCACCGACAGTGCCATCGCGGCGCATTCGGCATGCCAGCCCGGCCGCCCCGCCCCCCACGGGCTGGGCCAGCCGGGCTCCGTCTCGGGCGAGCTGCGCCAGACGGCCACGTCGAGCGGGTCGTCCCGGTTCGGATCGTCGGGGTGATCCGCGTTCTCGGCCAGCAGCCGGACCGCCTCGTCGCGCCCGAGACCGGCCCGCGCTGCGACGTCCGCGCCACGGAAGTAGACGGACCCGGCGCGCTCGTAGGCGTGGTCCAGCGCCAGCAGCGCCGCGGCGAGCTGCACCACGGAGCCGATGTGGTGTCGGGCCCGCGGCTCGACCGACGGCCTGCGCACCCGCAGCGCCGCCATGTCGCGGCCGAACAGGAACTCCTGCTCGAGCGCGAACTCGTCGTACCGCCTGCCCCGCGCGGTGGCCGCGTGCGTGAGCACGTCGTCCACGTCGGTGACGTTGCGGCAGGTCACGGCGTCAGCCCCGGCGACGCGGAGCACCGCGGCCACGGCGTCCGCCCACACGAACGTCGCGGCGTGGCCGAGGTGGGTCACGTCGTACGGGGTGATTCCGCAGGTGTAGATGCGTGCCGGGCTGACGACCGGCAGCGCGGAGCCGGCGAGGCGCAGGCGATTGGTGTGGCCGGAGTCGCTCACGCCCAGTCGTCGCGGCCTGCGTAGTCCGCCACGCTGCCGACCAGCAGGACGATGACGGCGCCCGTCACCAGGTAGACGATCGCGGTCGCGATCTTGGTCGTCAGCTCCGCACCCAGGGTGAACGGGGTGAGCGCCAGCGCGATCGTGACGAGCCCGGCGATGGTGGTGAAGAAGGTCCGCGGCTGCGGCGTGGTCAGCAGCAGCAGGTGCATCAGCGCGGTGGCGACCAGCGCCCCGGCCGCGCCGAGCGTGCACAGCCCGATGGTCGTCGCGTCACCGAGCGCACCGGCCTCGGTGGGCGCGAGCACCGGGATGCCGAAGATGCCCCGCGCCACCAGCAGCGCGATGAACCCGATCAGCGCCGCGACGAGTGCCGTCGCCGCACCACCTGCCCACAGTTTGCGCGCGTCCACCCGGGGCGAATGTGACGTGCGGGGCACCCGCTGCGTGCGGTCGTAGCTCTGATCGTCATACACCCGACGATCGTCTACCCCGGCGGGACCACGTGCAACACCGGCACCCGTCCGTGGTGTGATCGTCACGATTCCTGTGCCGAGCGGACGGAGCGAGCGGTGGATCTGCCGGAACTGGTGTCGATGGAGGCCTCGGTTGCACACCACGTGGCCGAGGTGACGTTGCTCGGCCCCGGGCGGGGCAACGCGATGGGCCCGGACCTCTTCCGTGAGCTCCCCGTCGTCTTCGACGCGCTGGACGCCGACCCCGGCGTACGCGCCGTGGTGCTCACCGGCAGCGGTGGCTCGTTCTCCTACGGGCTGGACCTGCCTGCGATGGGGCCGCTGTTCGCTCCGCTGCTCGACGGCGCGGCGCTCGCCCCCGCGCGCACCGCGTTCCGCGACGACGTCCGCAGGCTCCAGGGCGCCCTGGACGCGGTGGCGCGGTGCCGCGCCCCGGTCGTCGCCGCGATCGCGGGGTGGTGTGTCGGTGGCGGGGTCGACCTCGCCAGTGCCGCCGACATCCGCCTGGCCTGCGCCGACGCGCGGTTCAGCGTGCGGGAGGTGAAGGTCGCGATCGTCGCGGACCTGGGCAGCCTGCAGCGCCTCGTCGGCATCATCGGTGAGGGCCACCTGCGCGAGCTCGCCCTCACCGGCAAGGACATCGACGCCGCCCGCGCCGAGCGGATCGGTCTGGTCAACGACGTGTATCCCGACCGCGACGCGGTGCTCGACGCGGCGCGGGCCCTGGCCGCGGAGATCGCCGCCAACCCGCCGCTCGTGGTGCGCGGGATCAAGGACGTGCTCGACGTCGAGCGTGCGCCGCGGGTGGCGGCGGGCCTGCGCTACGTCGCCGCGTGGAACGCCGCCTTCCTCCCCAGCCGTGACCTCGGCGAGGCCACGGCGGCCTTCGCCGAGCGCCGAGCACCGCGCTTCACCGGCGAGTGAGCCCCGACACCCTCCAGCTCGCCAGGGATCTGAGCCTGGCCGACGGCTGGCTGCTGTACCTCGGCGGCACCGCGCAGTCGCACGTCGACCTCGACGACCCGACGCACCTGGAGTTCGAGTACGCGCGCAGGCTCGGGCACGTCGTCGACCTCATGGCACCCGAGGGCGTCCCGCTGCGCGCACTGCACCTCGGCGGCGGCGCGCTGACCCTGCCCCGGTACCTCGCGGTCACCCGTCCTGGCTCGCCGCAGCACGTCGTGGAGAACAACGAGGATCTGGTAGCGCTCGTCGTGGAACGGCTACCGCTGTGGCCGAACTGGCCGGTGCAGGTGGAGATCGCCGACGCGCGCGAGGCCCTCGAACGAGTCCCCGCCGGCACTGTCGAGCTGCTGGTGAGTGACGTCTTCGCAGGTCCCCGCATCCCGGCGCACCTCACGTCGCGCGAGTTCGTCGCCGCGGTGCGTCGCGCACTGGCAGGCGGCGGGACCTACGCCGCGAACATCGCCGACTCCGCGCCGCTGGCGTTCGCCCGTTCCCAGCTCGCCACCGTGCGGTCGGGGTTCGAGCACGTCTGCGTGCTCGTCGAGCCGACCGTGCTGGACGGGCGGCGCTTCGGCAACCTGGTGCTCGTCGCGTCGTCGGAGCCGCTGCCGGTGGACGAGCTGGCTCGCCGCGCGGCCGCGGACCCGTTCCCCGCGCGGGTGCTGCACGGCACCACGCTCGACGCCCTCGTCGGTGACGCTGCGCCGATCGTCGACGAGACGGCGGCGCCCTCCCCGTTACCGCCGCCGGGCTCGTTCGGCGTCCCCGGCTGAGCCCGCCGCACGCTGCCGGTGACGGTGGGTAACACCTGGGGGAGGGGCTGTGTTGCCTTCGTTGATGACGAATCGCGCATCACGGCACCGTTGTGATGCCCTTTTCGTCATCACAGCTGGAGACTCACGTGCCCCGGCCGGAGGTCACAGCAGCGCATCAGGCGAGGGGGCGGTCCGTGGGGGCGATCGGGCAGGGGAGCACGTCGCGGCCGGTGAGGTACCGGTCGACGCCGGCAGCGGCGGCCCTGCCCTCGGCGATGGCCCACACGATCAGCGACTGTCCCCGGCCCATGTCCCCCGCGGCGAACACCCCGTCCACTGACGTCATGTACGTCGTGTCACGGGCGACGTTGCTGCGCTCGTCGAGGTTGACGCCGAGGTCGTCGAGCAGCGGACCCTGCTCCGGGCCGACGAAGCCCATCGCCATGAGAACCAGGTCGCAGGGGATCTCGTACTCGGTGCCCTCGACGGGCTCGAAACGGCCCTCGTTCGACCGCACCTCGACGATCTGCAGCGCCCGAAGGTGCCCCGAGTCGTCGCCGATGAACTCCTGCGTCGACACGGAGAACAACCGCTCACCGCCCTCCTCGTGCGCGGAGGACACCCGGTAGACCATCGGGTACGTCGGCCAGGGCATGTTGTCGGTCCGGTGCTCAGGGGGCGTCGGCATGATCTCCAACTGGGTCACCGACGCGGCGCCCTGCCGGTGTGCGGTGCCGAGGCAGTCCGCACCGGTGTCACCGCCGCCGATGATCACGACGTGCTTGCCCTCGGCGGAGATCGGCGTGCGCTCGAGATCGCCCTCCTGCACCCGGTTCGACGGCGGCAGGTACTCCATCGCCTGGCAGACGCCCTCGAGGTCGCGCCCGGGGATCTCCAGGTCGCGCCACGCCGTCGCCCCACCGGCAAGCACGACCGCGTCGTGGGACGCCCGCAGCTCCGACACCGTGAGGTCCACCCCGACGTCGACGCCCGCCCGGAACTCGGTGCCCTCGGCGCGCATCTGGTCCAGCCGCCGGTCGAGCCGCGCCTTCTGCATCTTGAACTCGGGGATGCCGTAGCGGAGCAGACCCCCGATGCGGTCGGCGCGCTCGTAGACGACCACGTCGTGCCCGACCCGGGTGAGCTGCTGCGCGGCCGCGAGCCCCGCGGGTCCCGAGCCGACCACGGCGACCCGCTTGCCGGTCTTCGCCTCGGGTGGCTGCGGAGACACCCAGCCCTCGTCGAAGGCCCGCTCGATGATCGCGAGCTCGACGTTCTTGATGGTCACCGGGTCGTCGTTGATCGCCAGCACGCACGCCGTCTCACACGGGGCGGGGCACAACGTGCCGGTGAACTCCGGGAAGTTGTTCGTGGCGTGCAGTCGCTCGGTGGCGTCGTGCCAGTCCTCCCGCCACACCAGGTCGTTCCATTCCGGGATGAGGTTGCCCAGCGGGCAGCCCAGGTGGCAGAACGGGATCCCGCAGTCCATGCAGCGGCCCGCCTGGGACTCGACGCGCTCCCGGTCGAACTCCTGGTAGACCTCGCGCCAGTCGCGCAGCCGCAGGTCGACCGGCCGGGTCTTGCGGTTCTCCCGAGGAGTCGTGAGAAAGCCCTTCGGATCAGCCATGGGCCGCCTCCATGATCGCCTCGTTCACGTCGCGGCCATCGCGCTCGGCCTGTGCCTGCGCCGTGAGCACCCGCTTGAAGTCCTTCGGCATGACCTTGCCGAAGCGCTCGACGGCGTCGTCCCAGTCGGTCAGCAGTGCGCGGGCCATCGCCGAGGACGTCTCGTCGTGGTGGCGCTCCACCGCGTCGCGCAGGAACCCGCGGTCGTCGTCGTCGAGCGGGTCGAGGTCCACCATCTCCGGGTTCACCCGGTGAGTCGGGAGATCGAGCACGTACGCGATCCCGCCCGACATCCCGGCCGCGAAGTTGCGCCCGATCGAGCCCAGCACCACGACCCGGCCACCGGTCATGTACTCGCAGCCGTGGTCGCCGACGCCCTCGACGACGGCGAGCGCGCCGGAGTTGCGCACGCAGAACCGCTCGCCGACCATGCCGCGGAGGAACGCCTCGCCGGACGTCGCCCCGTAGAGGATGACGTTGCCCGCGATGATGTTGTGCTCCGCCGTGAACGGCGCCGACGGGTCGGGGCGCAGCGTGAGCCTGCCACCGGACAGCCCCTTGCCGACGTAGTCGTTCGCGTCGCCGACCAGGCGCAGCGTGATCCCGCGCGGCACGAACGCGCCGAACGACTGCCCCGCCGAGCCGGTGAACGTGATGTCGATGGTGTCGTCGGGCAGCCCCTCGCCGCCCCACGTGCGGGTCAGCTCGGAGCCCAGCATCGTCCCGACGGTCCGGTTGACGTTGCGCACCGGCAGGTCGAGACGCACCCGGTTCGCCCCGCCGGTCTGACTCGCGTCGAGGGCACCCTCGCAGAGCTGGATGAGCGTGTTGTCCAGCGCCTTGTCGAGCTGGTGGTCCTGCTCGACGCACTGGTGACGAGGCGTGTCCTCGTCGACGCCGTCGGGTAGGTGGAAGATCGGCGAGAGGTCCAGGCCCGCGGCCTTCCAGTGGCCGACTGCCTGCCGACTGTCCAGCATCTCACAGTGTCCGATGGCCTCGGCCAGCGAGCGGAACCCGAGCGCGGCCAGGTACTCCCGAACCTCCTGCGCCACGAACTCGAAGAAATTCACGACGTACTCGGCCTTGCCGGTGAACTTCGCACGCAGGTCCGGGTTCTGGGTCGCGACTCCGACGGGGCAGGTGTCCAGGTGGCAGACGCGCATCATGATGCAACCGGACACCACGAGGGGGGCGGTGGCGAAGCCGAACTCCTCGGCGCCGAGCAGCGCGGCGACGATGACGTCGCGGCCGGTCTTCAGCTGGCCGTCGGTCTGCACCACGATCCGGTCACGCAGCTTGTTCGCGAGCAGCGTCTGCTGGGTCTCGGCCAGCCCCAGCTCCCACGGCCCGCCCGCGTGCTTGATCGACGACTGCGGCGACGCGCCGGTGCCACCGTCGTGTCCGGAGATGAGCACCACGTCCGCCCGTGCCTTGCTGATCCCGGCCGCGACGGTGCCCACCCCGACCTCGGAGACGAGCTTGACGTGGATGCGCGCCCGCGGGTTGGAGTTCTTCAGGTCGTGGATCAGCTGGCGGATGTCCTCGATCGAGTAGATGTCGTGGTGCGGCGGGGGCGAGATCAGGCCCACGCCCGGTGTCGAGAACCGCGTCTTCGCGATCCACGGATACACCTTCGTGCCGGGCAGCTGGCCGCCCTCGCCGGGCTTCGCGCCCTGCGCGATCTTGATCTGCAGGTCGTCGGAGTTCACCAGGTACTCGCTGGTCACCCCGAACCGTCCGGACGCCACCTGCTTGACCGCCGAGCGCCGCGAGTCACCGTTGGCGTCGGCGGTGTAGCGGTCGGCGTCCTCGCCGCCCTCGCCGGTGTTGGACCTGCCGCCGAGGCGGTTCATCGCGATGGCGAGGGTCTCGTGCATCTCCTTGGAGATCGAGCCGTAGGAGATGGCGCCGGTGGCGAACCGCGCGACGATCTCGGAGACCGGTTCGACCTCGTCGAGCGGCACCGGCGGCCGCACGCCCTCCTGGAGGGAGAACAGCCCGCGCAGCGTCATGAGCCGCTCGGACTGGTCGTCGACCAGCTTCGAGTACTCCTTGAAGACCTCGTAGCGCCCGGAGCGGGTGGCGTGCTGCAACTTGAACACCGTCTGCGGCGAGAACAGATGCGGCTCACCCTCGCGCCGCCAGTGGTAGTCGCCGCCGACCTCCAGGTCCCGGTGCGCGGCGTGCACGCCGTCGCGCGGGTACGCGCGCCGGTGCCGCAGCGCGACCTCCTGCGCCAGCACGTCGAACCCGACGCCGCCGAGCCGTGACGTGGTGCCCGTGAAGCAGCGGTCGATCACCGCCGGGCCGAGACCGATGGCCTCGAAGATCTGCGCCCCGGTGTAGGACGCAACGGTCGAGACGCCCATCTTCGACATCGTCTTGCGGACGCCCTTGCCCAGCGCCTTGATGAGGTTGCGGGTGGCGCCCTTCGCGTCGGTGTCACCGTGTGGCCCGGAGAGAACGCCGGACTCCGCGAGCTCCTCCACGGTCGCCATGGCCAGGTACGGGTTGACGGCCGCGGCGCCGTAGCCGATGAGCAGCGCGATGTGGTGCACCTCGCGCGCGTCCCCGGCTTCGACGACCAGCCCCACCCGGGTGCGGGTCTTGCACCGCACGAGGTGGTGGTGCACCGCGCCGGTGAGCAGCAGCGACGGGATGGGCGCGTGCCGCTCGTCGACCCCGCGGTCGGACAGCACGATCAGCCGCGCGCCGTCCTCGATGGCCTCGGACACCTCGGTGCAGATCTCGTCGAGCCGGTGCAGCAGCGCCTCGCCGCCGCCGTCCACCGGGTAGCGCCCGAGTACGGACACCGCCTGGAAGTGCGGCAGGTCACCGTCGTTGTTGACGTGGACGATCTTGGCGAGCTCGTCGTTGTCCAGCACCGGGAACGGCAGGACAACCTGGTGGCAGGAGTCGGCGTCGGCGCCGAGGAGGTTGCCCTCCGAGCCCAGCCCGGACCCGAGCGAGGTCACCAGCTCCTCACGGATCGCGTCCAGCGGCGGGTTCGTCACCTGCGCGAACAGCTGGGTGAAGTAGTCGAAGAGGCTACGCGGCAGTTCGGAGAACGGGGCCAGCGGCGCATCGTTGCCCATGGATCCGAGCGGCTCCGCGCCGGTGGAGGCCATGGGCTGCAGCAGTACCCCCAGCTCCTCGGTGGTGTAGCCGAAGACCTGCTGGCTGCGCACCAGGGAGGCGTGGGTGGGGACCTCCCGCTCGCGCTCCGGTAGGTCGTCGAGTGCGATCATCCCGGCGTCGAGCCACTCCTGGTACGGGTGCTCCGCCGCGAGCTCGCTCTTGATCTCCTCGTCGTTCACCACCCGGCCGGCGGCGGTGTCCACCAGGAACATCCGGCCCGGTTCCAGGCGCCCCTTCTTGACCACCGCGGCAGGCTCGATGTCGAGGACCCCGACCTCGCTGGCCAGCACGACCAGGCCGTCCTCGGTGATCCAGTACCGCGCGGGGCGCAGCCCGTTGCGGTCGAGGACCGCGCCGATGACCGTGCCGTCGGTGAACGACACCAGTGCGGGGCCGTCCCACGGCTCCATGAGCGTGGAGTGGTACTCGTAGAACGCCCGGCGGGCCGGGTCCATCTCCTCGTGGTTCTCCCACGCCTCCGGGATCATCATGAGCACCGCGTGAGGGAGCGGCCGTCCGCCGAGGTGCAGCAGCTCGAGGACCTCGTCGAAGGACGCGGAGTCGCTGGCACCGCGGGTGATGATGGGGAACAGCCGGTCGAGGTCGCCGCCGATGAGCTCGGTGGCGAGCATGCTCTCGCGGGCGTCCATCCAGTTGCGGTTGCCGCGCAGCGTGTTGATCTCGCCGTTGTGCGCGACGTAGCGGTAGGGATGCGCGAGCGGCCACGAGGGGAACGTGTTGGTGGAGAACCGCGAGTGGACCAGTGCCAGCGTGCTGGTGACCCGCTCGTCGCCGAGGTCCGAGAAGAACGGTTTCAGCTGGTTCTCGGTGAGCATGCCCTTGTAGACGATGGTGCGCGACGACAGGCTCGAGAAGTAGACGTCCGCCTCGTGCTCGGCGCGCTTGCGGGTGCAGAACGCGAGCCGCTCCAGTGCCAGGCCGTCCTCGCCGCTGGACCCCGCCAGGAACAGCTGGCGGAACCGCGGGATGACCGACCGCGACGTGGGGCCGCACTGCTCCTCGTTCACCGGCACGTCGCGCCAGCCGAGGACCTCGAGGCCCTCCTCGGCCGCGATACGCTCAAGGGTCTGCACGGCCGCCTCGCAGGCGGCGTCGTCGTGGGGGAGGAACGCCGAGCCCACCGCGTAGTGGCCGGCGTCGGGCAGCGCGAAGCCGACGACCTCGCGGAAGAAGGCGTCCGGGACCTGGAACAGGATCCCCGCGCCGTCTCCGGTGTCGGGCTCGCTGCCCCGCGCACCGCGGTGCTCGAGGTTGACCAGCGCGGTGAGGGCCTTCTCGATGATGCTGTGATCGCGGTGACCGGTGAGGTCGGCGACGAAGGCGACACCGCACGCGTCGTGCTCGTACTGTGGGTCGTAGAGACACTGCGGGTCGTAGAGACTCTGGCGGGTGGCTGCCACCGGCCCCTCCCGTCGTTGTCGGATGCCGCGCGTCGTGGACACGCAGGGTGCACGCTGCAGGACCGTGCGGCTGGTATGTAGCGCACGGTAGCCGATGGGCGGGCCGGGGTGACATGTCTTGCTGACCACGGTTACGCCCCGATGCAGCGACCGCCGCAGGTCGTGGGTGGAATTATCGGGCGTATGGAACTCCTGCGTGCCGGTGACAGTGTATCCGCCCAGCGCGCCGTCGCGGGTGCGCTGGCGGCGCAGGGTCTCCGGCCGGGGGACCGGATCGTCCTGCAGGTCAGCGCGTCCGCCGCCCTGCTCAGTGCCGTTCTCGCAGCATTGCGGCGCGGGATCATCCCTGTGGTGCTGGACCCGAAGCTCACCGCCGAGGCGAGCGAGACGCTCGTCACCGATGCGGCTCCGGCCCTGGTGGTGACTTCCGACACGGCACTGGCGGCGCTGTTCAACGGTCCGCCCGCCGACCTCGCCGACGTCCCGCTCGCCCGGCCGATGCACTACACGTCCGGCACGACCGGGGCCCGCAAGGGCGTCTGGAGCGGCGTGCTCGCCGAGGATGACGCCCGCGCACTGGCCGCCGAGGAGGACGAGCTGTGGGGCTTCGAGGCGGGCGACCGGCACCTCGTGCTCTCCCCGCTGCACCACTCGGCGCCGCTGCGGTTCGCGATCCACACGCTGCTCGCGGGCGGTGAGGTGCTGCTGCCCGGACTGTTCGACGCGCACACCGCGCTGGACGTCATCGCGCGCGAGCGGCCCACGACCGCCTTCTGCGTGCCGACCCACCTGCAGCGTCTCCTGGAGGTCGGTGCGCTGCCACCGCTGGACTCGTTCCGGCTGCTGGCCCACGCCGGTGCGCCGTGCCCGGAGCCGGTCAAGCGCCAGGTCGTCGACGCCTTCCCGGACGGCACGGTGTGGGAGTTCTACGGCTCGACGGAGGCGCAGTTCACGGTGTGCTCGGCGGCGGAGTGGGCGCAGCGGCCCGGCACGGTCGGCCGCGCGCGCCCCGGCCGCGCCTTGCGCACCGGCCAGGGCGACGTCATCTGGTGCCGGCTCCCCGAGCACGCCCGCTTCTCCTACTGGGGTGCCCCCGAGAAGACCGCGGCGGCGTGGGACGGCGACGAGCTGACCCTCGGCGACCTCGGCGTGCTCGACGACGAGGGCTACCTCTTCCTGCGCGGCCGCCGCGACGACCTCGTCATCACCGGCGGCGTGAACGTCTATCCGCTCGAGGTGGAGCAGACCCTCGACCGATGTCCGGGTGTCGAGGAGAGCGCGGTGTTCGGCGTGGCCGACCCGGAGTGGGGTCAGCGGCTCGTCGCTGCGGTGGTCGGCACCGCCCGCGAGCACGACGTCCGGTCGTGGGCGCGCGATCGGCTCGCGCCGTACCAGCGGCCGAAGGAGTACCACCTGCTCGACGAGCTGCCGCGGACCAGCACGGGCAAGGTTCGCCGACTCGACCTCGCCGACCTGCTCACCCGCTGACCGCGCTGTCGCTACATGGCGGTCCAGGACCATGGCCGGGGCAGGTCCCCCCGTAGGCAGGCGATGCGGTGTCGGGCTTCGTGCGCCGCGTCGGTGCTCGTGTCGGACTTGCTGAGGGCGAAGCACACCCATCGGAGTTCTTGTAGGTCAGCAATCGTGCGGTAGCCGGATACGGCGGTTACGTCGTAGCCACCGTAGGCAGCAACGAACGAGTTGTAGTCCTCGCCGGTAAGCCGGGCAAAGTCCGTGTAGTCCACTGCGAGTTGGACCAGATCCCATTCACGCCGGCCTAGGGACATCATCTCAAGATCCAGGAGGATCGGTCGGCCGGACTCGGGTACGGCAATGTTGCCTTGCCATGCGTCCCCGTGAATCACGTGTGGCGGCTCATCTGAAGTGAGTTGTCGGTACTGCCTACCTAGTTGTCGGTACTGCCTACCTAGCTGCGCGAGATGGTGTGCGAGCCATGCTCGGTCCTCGCGGCGAAGTCCGGGTGCCTCGGTGATCTGTCGATCAAGACCCGAAAGCGGGTCGTGCTCCGGCAGCTCGAGGCCGTTCGGAACAGGTAGTGCGTGAACTGCACGTAACACGGCGGCCAGTTCGGCGGGTGCTGCCGGTCTGTGCGCGGGGAGCAGTTCCCACCACGTCACTGGCCGACCGTTGATCACGACGGGTTGCGGAACGTTGGGTAGCGCTTGGACGACGGGGATTCCGGACGCGGTGAGCCACTGCGACACCTGCACCTCCCGGCGGGCGCTACCTTGCGAACCGGGGCGGCCGATGCGGGCTACGACGCCGCCGGGTAGTTGATACAGCACGTTGGAGCCATCGCGGATCAGGTCGGCCTCAGCGGTGTCGAGTCCAGCCACGCGGGCAGCTGCCGTTAAGACGTCGTCAGCGGTTGTGTGGTGGCTCACGTCCACGATCGTCTCATACTCTCGGGAGTACCAGTCTGGTGATCTCGTACTGCAGTTCGGCGACCTCGCCGATATGTCCGTGTTGCTCGGACACACGCGCCAATCCGTGTAGCTCCGTGACGATTCGCTGAGACCACAACGGGGCGGCGTCGGTAACGGCCTGCCGTCCCATGGAAGCGGCTTCACGAGGGTCGCCGATGGCCATCGTGAGCGCAGCGAGGCGAGTACGGGAGAACGTGCGCGAACGCGGGTAGTCGGCGTCCTGCAATCGGATTGCGTTCTCCAGTCGAGGCGCGGCCAACCCTGGACGGTTCATCTCGCGCGCTACCGGGATCAGTGCTTTGCCAGTGCTGCCCTGGTGTTCGGCCATGTCGTAGTAGACGAGCCACGGCGGATCGGTCGCCGGATCCCGATCCTCGAAGTAGGCATCTGCTCGTTGCACGTCGGTCTGGGCTTCCCCGTGTCTGCCCGAAAGCGCGAGCTGTCGCGCACGCAACGTCCACAGCATCGCCCGCGCCGTCGCCGACACCCTATCGGCCCGTACCTGCGCAAATTCGATCATGGAAAGCGCGTCGTCACGATGGCCGAGATAGGCGGCTTTGCGGGACATTTCCGCTAAGGTGTTTGCGCGAAGCGCCCATGCGTCGGCCTGTTGGGCGCACCAGAGAGCGAATTGAAAGCACCGGTCGGCCGCGTGGTGGTTAGCGATGTCGAATGCCGAGAATGCGACCACGCCACTGAGGTTACCGACCGCCTCCAATAACGCTCGGCGTACGTCGTTGTTGGCGTGGGCTTCCAGGAGGTTTCCGGCCCATCGCAGTTGTCCCCTGGCAGCTTCGCACGACAGTCCGCCGCCGAAGAGGTTTTCGGACATAGCGACGGCTCGCGTAGTCGCCCGGACATGTTCAACCTCGGTCCAGCCGACGCGGGTGGGTACCGGGGTGTCTACCGATGTCCGCGCGAGGAACTCTGCTGGGCTCACGCCAAGGTCAACACTGCCGTCGTAATCAGATGCCATTGACATCGAGACGGCTGACGTGCTCGCGACCGCTGTGCTGCCCCGCCGAGTCGGGCGGAATCCCAGCTCCGCGTCTGTCGCAGCATCAAGCACCGCCCGCAGCCCTTCCCGATACGGCTCACTCGGCCAGCGGACAGTACCGCGTTCATAACGGGCGATAGTGTGGGCGTCGAGATCGTAGCGCTTGAATCTGCTCTTCCACAGGTATTGGTTGACGGCCTCGGCCAGCTCAGCCCGACCCATGCTTTCAGCGGCGACCACTCGTGAGGGCGTTGCCTCCCGCATGGCACGCAGCTTCCCGTTCGCCACGGCCACGCTGCACAACTCCTCTCAGGGCATCGGACGGACAGCGTACCGCCTGCCGGACGGCCTGGCGCATCGCATCATCTCAACGTAAACGACGCAGATTGCCCCGCCGGATGCGTCAATGCCCCGCAGCTTGCCCTCTGGGAAACGGCTCATCGGATCGACACTGAGGACATGACACCGGCAACAACCATCCGGGTGAGGTGGGTGACGAGCATCACCTCGCTTGATCACGCGGTGACAGATGAGGACATGACCAAAGTGACGCAGCGTGGCAGGTATGTCGGGGTGTGTGGTGAGTGGTGTTGGCCGGTGGCGATGTGCGCACCGCCGGGGCCGCGGTGCGGTCGGTGCGTGCGGGTGTTGCGGGCGCGGGAGTTGCTGCGCAGCGTCGAGAAGCGGCGAGGCACGCTGTGGTGGCAGCGCCGCCAGGGTGCGTGCTCGCGGTTGTTTGCTGCGCTCACCTCAACTGCACGAGGTTGGCGATGAGTACCGCCGCGCGAACGACCGCACCATCGGAGGGGCCCGCATCGCTGACCAGGGACTGATCACCCCTGGTGAGCGCAGACCCCGGTCGTCGCGTTGCCGCATCCCCAGGCGGCACTCCGCGCGCGCGGCGGCCGGGCCCGAACCACGGCGGGGCCGGGACCCGAGACCTGGCCCCGCGGTGGCTCTGCCGGGCCGGGGTCACCGAGACGGCCGCCCGGTCC
>JALYQB010000055.1 GCA_030856045.1 Actinomycetota bacterium | reverse complement strand
GCACTCCGAAGGTGGGCTCTACTTGTGGTGCACGGCCGGGGAGCCGTGCCGCGCCACCGTCGACCGGCTCGCCGCGGTGGGCGTGCTCGTCGCGCCGGGCGAGTTCTACGGCCCGGCCGGCGCTGCGCACGTGCGGGTCTCCCTCACGGCCACCGACGAACGGATCGACGCAGCCGTCGCGCGGCTGGCCGCGCTGTGATGACGGCGGTTACACCACGGCGACGCCGGTACCGCGGCGGCTGTGGTCGTGCTGCCCGAGGTCACCGAACGCCCGTAGTATATTTTTCACCCTGTTCAGGAGCGCAGCGGCACCCCTAAGCCCTCCTTGGACGCAGGCCAAGTCGAAATTTGAATTCATGATACATCGTCGCAACCATCGAAGGATCATTCATGTTACGGGTCGCCGTACCGAACAAGGGATCGTTGAACGGTCCGGCAAGACAACTTCTGAGTGCTGCCGGGTACCATGTGCATCTTGAGCACAAGGCGCTGTTCGCCACCGACGTGACGAATGACGTGCAGTTCGTGTTCCTGCGACCAGCCGATATCGCCCGCAACGTCGGCGCAGGGGTGCTCGATGTCGGCATCACCGGTCAGGACCTGCTGGCGGCCGCCGGCACCGCGGACACCACCACCGAGCTGCTGCCGCTCGATTTCGGCGTCTCGAAGTTCTACTTCGCCGCTCCGCTCGGGGTGGCGACCGCCATCGCCGACCTGGATGGAAAGCGAGTAGCCACATCGTTTTCAGTGCTCGTAAGAAAGGCTGCGGCGGAGGCGGGAATATACGTTGAGCTTGTTGAGCTCGACGGCGCGGTGGAAACCGCGGTCGAGCTCGGGCTAGCTGATGCGATCGCCGATGTGGTGGAGACGGGCGCCTCGCTGCAAGCCGCCGGCTTGCACACCGTCGGAGAGCCGATCATGCGGTCCGAGGCGGTGCTGGTGCGCGGCGCGCAGGGCGTCCTCGCTCCAGCGAGCGAACAAGCCGTCGGCGTCCTGGTCCAGCGGCTGCGGGGAGTCCTGTTCGCACAGCAGTACATGATGCTCGATTACGACTGCCCGCGTGAGCTGGTCGATCGGGCCGTGGTGATCACGCCGGGGCTGGAGTCGCCGACGGTGGCCCAATTGGTGGATCCGCGGTGGGTCGCCGTGCGTGCGATGGTTCCACGCAAGGACGTCAACCGGATCATGGACGAGCTCGCCGAGACGGGCGCCAAAGCCGTGCTTGCCTCGGACATTCGTACATGTCGCCTGTGAAGGCTGCCGTCCCTGAAACGTCATTGTCGGGTCAGTCGTTCGCGTGCAGCTCCGCGTTGAGCGCGATCCCCACCCTGCCGCCGCGGGGGACGGCCTGCACAGCCCCGGTGACCGAGTCCCGGCGGAACAGCAGCCCGTCGGTCGCCGACAGCTCCCGAGCTTTGAGGACCGTGCCGTCGGGCAACGTCACCTTCGTGCCCGCCGTGACGTAGAGACCTGCCTCCACGACGCAGTCGTCGCCGAGGGAGATCCCGATGCCGGCGTTGGCCCCGACCAGGCAGCGCCGCCCGACCGAGATCTGCTCGCGACCGCCGCCCGACAGCATCCCCATGATCGAACCGCTGCCGCCGATGTCGGAGTCCGCACCGACGATCACCCCGGCCGAGATCCGGCCCTCGATCATCGACGTACCGAGCGTGCCGGCGTTGAAGTTGACGAAACCCTCGTGCATCACGGTGGTGCCGCTCGCCAGGTGCGCGCCGAGCCGCACGCGGTCGGCGTCACCGATCCGCACCCCGGATGGGACCACGTAGTCGACCATCCGCGGGAACTTGTCGACGCTGTACACGGTCACCGGCCCGTGGGCGCGCAGCCGCAGCCGGGTGAGCTCGAAGCCCTCCACCGGGCACGGCCCGTGGTTCGTCCACACGACGTTGGTGAGCGTGCCGAACAGCCCGTCCAGGTTCATGGTCCGGGGCGCGACGAGCCGGTGGGAGAGCAGGTGCAGCCGCAGGTACGCGTCGTAGGCGTCCGCCGGCGGCGCCTGCAGGTCCGCGACGACCGTACGCACGGCCACGACCTCCACCTCGCGGTCCGGGTCGGGGCCGGTGAGCGTGCCGAACCGCGCCGGGTCGAGCGCCGCGGACGTGCCGTGGGCGGCGTCGTCGGGGACGCCGAGCTCCGGGCTGGGGAACCAGACGTCGAGGACGGTGCCCGCTCCGGTCACCGTGGCGAGGCCGGTGCCGGAGGCGGTGGTGGGGGGCTGTGCAGTGGTCACGGTCGGCCACCGTACCCGGCGGGTACCGTCGCCGCGTGCCCCTCGACCTGACCGCCGACCCCATCGACCTGACCGCCGCGCTGGTGGACGTCCCCAGCGTCTCGGGGGACGAGGCGAGGCTCGCCGAGGCGGTCGCCGCGGCGCTCGCCGAGCAGGCGCCGCACCTGCGCCTGCTGCGCTCGGGGAACGCCGTGCTGGCCCGCACCGAGCTGGGGCGGCCTCGGCGGGTGCTGCTGGCCGGGCACCTCGACACCGTGCCGGTGGCGGACAACCTGCCGTCGCGCCGCGAGGGCGAGGTGCTGTACGGGTGCGGCACGTCGGACATGAAGGCGGGTGACGCGGTGATCCTGCACGTGGCCGCCGCCGTCGCCGAGCCCGTCCACGACGTCACCGTGGTGCTCTACGACTGCGAGGAGGTCGAGGCGGTCCGCAACGGCCTGGGGCGCATCGAGCGCGAGCACGCCGACTGGCTGGCCGCGGACCTGGCGCTGCTGGGCGAACCGACCGACGGAGCGGTGGAGGCGGGGTGCCAGGGAACGCTACGGGCCACTGTCCGCACCCGCGGGCACCGCGCGCACAGCGCGCGCTCCTGGCTCGGTGAGAACGCCATCCACGCCGCAGGGGAGTTACTGGCCCGGCTGCGGGCCTACCGCGCGCGTGGCGTCGAGATCGACGGCTGCACGTACCGCGAGGGCCTGCAGGCCGTGCGCATCGGCGGCGGCGTGGCGGGCAACGTCGTCCCCGACGAGTGCGAGGTCGCGGTGAACTTCCGCTTCGCGCCCGACCGGACCCTGCAGGCCGCGCAGCAGCACGTCCGCGAGGTCTTCGACGGTTTCGCGCTGGAGTTCACCGACGGCGCCCCGGGTGCACTGCCCGGCCTCGACGCGCCCGCCGCCGCGGAGTTCGTCGCCGCCGGCGGCACGACCCCGGTGGCGAAGTACGGCTGGACGGACGTCTCACGGTTCGCGGCCCGCGGCGTCCCCGCGCTCAACTACGGGCCCGGCGACCCCAACCTCGCCCACACCCGCGAGGAGCACGTGTGCGTCGAGCGGATCACCGAGTGTGCCGCCGTGCTGCGGCGATACCTGACGCGGTGATGGCACGGCTCAGGCGGCCTGCGGGTGGTCCTCGCTCTGCAGCGCGTCACTGGCCTTGAGTGCCCGATGTCTGTTGTCAGTTCAACCTGCAACTAAGGACTCACCGGCAAATAACGTCTGTTTTGGTGTGTTTGATCTCTAGAGTTCTGCTATGGCAGAGATCGTGGGGTTCCCGGAGACGTTCGCGGCTGCGTTGGCCGAGGTGGCTCCGGTTTTGGATGAGCGGGTGCATCGGTTGCTGTTGGGGGCCGGTGCACGTCAGTTGGGGCGGGGTGGGATCAAGCTGATCGCGGCCGCCACGGGGGCTGCGGCGGACACGGTGGGGAAGGGCGCAGCGGAGCTGGAGGCGGGGATCGTGGCCGATCGGCGGGTCCGCGCGCCCGGTGCCGGGCGGAAACCGGCCGAGCATCACGATCCGGGATTGTGGCCGGCGTTGGACGCCTTGGTGGATCCAGAGACCCGTGGGGATCCGATGTCGCGGCTGCGGTGGACGACGAAGTCGACGGTGAAACTGGCCGACGAGCTGACCGCTCAGGGGCATCGGGTGGGACCCGACACGGTGGCCCGGCTGCTCAAAAACCACGACTACAGCCTGCAGGGCAACGCCAAGACGATCGAAGGTAAGCAGCACCCGGACCGCGACGCCCAGTTTCGCTACCTCAACGATCAGGTCAGCGCGTTCCTGACCGCCGGGCTGCCGGTGATCAGCGTGGACACCAAGAAAAAGGAGAACGTCGGGGCCTACAAAAACGGTGGCCGGGAGTACCAGCCCAAGGGGCAGCCGGTGGCGACCAACACCTACGACTTCATCGGCGAGGGCGGCAAGGCAGTGCCCTACGGGGTGTATGACGTGGGCACCAACACCGGGTGGGTCAACGTGGGCACCGACGCCGACACCGGAATGTTCGCCGTCGAGTCGATCCGCCGCTGGTGGACCACCATCGGCAGTCTCGCCTACCCAGGGGCCACACGGCTGCTGATCACCGCGGATGGCGGAGGGTCCAACGGATCTCGGTTGCGATTGTGGAAGACCCAGCTCGCGGAGCTGGCCGCCCAGACCGGGCTTCAGATCACCGTGTGCCACCTGCCGCCGGGCACCTCCAAGTGGAACAAGATCGAGCATGTGTGTCCTGAAAGGAACGTGACGACGATGTAGGAGGTCGGCAACACGGACCGTGCTGTGCCAGCGATGGAGGTAGGTCCTCCGGGTTCGCCGTGCAGGCGGGGAGCCCAAACCGCCGCAGTGTCATGCCGGTCAAGAGCCGGGGT
>JALYQB010000043.1 GCA_030856045.1 Actinomycetota bacterium | reverse complement strand
GGCGGGCGGCCCCGGTGGAGCCTCTACACTGGGCGGCGGACCCCGCGCGGCGTCCATCCTGTGAACTCCCCCAGGGCCGGAAGGCAGCAAGGGTCAACGGGCTCTGACGGGTGCGCGGGGTCCCCTTGTGCGTGCAGAGGGAGGGGTTCATGCGCCCGGTCGGTGGCGCCGAGCGCCGGGTGGCGACGACGGCCAGCGTGGTGACGGCGGTGAAGGAGCTGACCCCGCGGGTGATCCGGGTCCGGCTCGGCGGGGATGCGCTGCGGGACGTGACGGCGGTGCCGGGCCAGGCCGTGAAGATCTACGTGCCGGACCGCGCCGGCGTCCCGGTGAGCCGTGACTACACGGTGCGGGCCGTCACCCGGGACGGGTTGGACATCGACTTCGTCCTGCACGGCGGCGGCCCCGCTGCGGACTGGGCACGGCAGGCGCGGCCGGGACAGCTGCTCGAGTTCGTGGGGCCGAGCGGGCGCTACCGCCCGGACCCTGCCGCGGACTGGCACCTGTTCGCCGGGGACGACACCGCCCTGCCCGCGATCCAGGCCATGGTCGAGGCGCTGCCGGCGCAGACACCCGTGCACGCGTACGTGGAGATCGCCGACGCAGCCGAGGAGCAGCCCGTCGGGGGCCGGGTGGTGCAGTGGCTGCACCGCGGCGCGGCGACCCCGGGGACGAGTCCGCTGCTCGAGGACGCCCTGCGCGCCGCGCCGCTGCCACCGGGCCGGGGCCGGATCTGGCTCGCGGGGCACACGCCGACCGTCCGACGGATTCGTACACAGCTGTTGGACGAGCGGCGCGTCGACCGCCGCACGCTGTACGTCAAGGGCTACTGGGACCGCGTCGGCACGTGATACCGTCGATCGATGGATTCACCGATGGAACGACGTATTACCGCGACCGAGGCTCGAGTGCGCTTCGGGGAGCTACTGGATGGCGTGGTTTCGCGGCACGATGTCGTGTTCGTCGAGCGCGCGGGCAAGGAGGTGGCGGTCGTGGTGTCGGTGGACGACTGGAAGGCCGCGCACGCGAGTCGGAGCGACACGTGGGAACGGGCGAACGCGATGCTCGCGGAGTACCACGAGCGGCTTCGTGCCGAGGGTGCCGTCGAGCGGCTGCGGGACTTCGATGTGGAGGAGGCGATCCGTGCCGGACGCGACGACCGTGACGAGGAGCTTTACGGCCGTCGCGTGCGTTGACGCGAGCCTGGTCATCCGCGTCCTCGATGCGCCCCGGCACCCGGAGGCGTTCGCCGCGTGGCGGCGGCTGGTTGACCAGCGCGTCGACCTGATCGCCCCGAGCCTGCTCGGTCACGAGGTCACGAATGCGTTGTACCAGCAACAGCGGGCCGGGACTATCAGCGCCGATGTCGCCCGCGACGGTCTCCAGCGCGTGCTGGCGTTGCCGATCGGACTGCACGGGGATGCGGCGCTGCACGTTCGGGCGCTGGAGCTCGCGGGGAAGCACCGGTTGCCTGCGACCTACGACGCGCACTACCTCGCTCTCGCCGAGCGCTACCGGGTGCCGCTGTGGACGTGTGACCGGCGGTTGCACGAAGCGGTCGGGGAGCGCCTGCCGTGGGTGCACCTGGCGTCGTAGCCGGGGGTAGCCTCGCCGCGTGGCGCTCGCCCTCTACCGTAAATACCGCCCCGCGACCTTCGCTGAGGTGGTCGGTCAGGAGCATGTGACGGAGCCGCTGCGTACCGCGCTGGCCTCCGGGCGGGTCAATCACGCCTACCTGTTCTCCGGTCCGCGGGGCTGCGGGAAGACGTCGAGTGCCCGGATCCTGGCGCGCTCGCTGAACTGCGTGCAGGGGCCGACGCCCGAGCCGTGCGGGGTGTGCCCGTCCTGCGTCGCGCTGGCGCCGGAGGGTCCCGGGTCGATCGACGTCGTGGAGCTCGACGCGGCGAGCCACGGCGGCGTGGACGATGCCCGTGACCTGCGCGATCGGGCGTTCTACACGCCCGCCGATTCGCGGTTCCGGGTGTTCATCGTCGATGAGGCTCACATGGTCACGACGCAGGGCTTCAACGCGTTGCTCAAGATCGTGGAGGAGCCGCCCGAGCATCTCGTGTTCGTGTTCGCGACCACCGAGCCCGAGAAGGTGCTGGCCACGATCCGGTCCCGCACCCATCACTATCCGTTCCGCCTGCTGCCGCCGAGCACGATGCGGACGCTGCTGGAGACGGTCTGCGCGGACGAGGGCGTGGCGGTCGAGCCCGCGGTGTACCCGCTGGTGATCCGGGCCGGAGGGGGCTCGGCGCGGGACTCGCTGTCGGTGCTGGACCAGCTGCTCGCCGGGGCCGGGGCGGACGGGTTGACCTACGCGCGGGCGATCGCGCTGCTCGGTGTCACGGACGTCGCGCTGATCGACGACATGGTCTCGGCGCTCGCCGCGGGCGACGGTGGGGCGGTGTTCGCCACGGTGGACCGGCTCGTCGAGGCTGGGCACGACCCGCGCCGCTTCGCCGCCGACCTGCTGCAGCGGCTGCGGGACCTGGTGTTGCTGCGAGTGGCCCCCGACGCCGCCCGGCAGGGCCTGGTGGACGCGCCGGGCGAGGCGCTGACCGCGATGGCCGAGCAGGCGAACCGGCTCGGCGCCGGCACGTTGACGCGGTTCGCGGAGATCGTGCACACCGGGCTCACCGAGATGCGCGGGGCGACCGCGCCGCGGCTGCTGCTGGAGCTGCTCTGCGCCCGGATGCTGCTGCCCGCCGCCGATCCGGCCGAAGGCGGTGGCGCCTTCCTGCACCGCCTCGAGCGTCTCGAGCGACGGCTGACGATCGCACCGGAGC
>JALYQB010000033.1 GCA_030856045.1 Actinomycetota bacterium | reverse complement strand
GATGCGAGCCCTGGCTCGCATCGCCACTCACGGGGCCGAAGGCCATGAGTGTCACCGTGCTGGTACTCGCCGGGCTCGCCGTGGCGGCGGGCGCTGTGGTGCAGGGTGCCGTGGGATTCGGGATCGCGCTGGTGGCCGCACCGCTGCTGGCGCTGCTCGACCCCGCACTGGTCCCGGTCCCGCTGCTGATGCTCACATCGGTGCACTCGATCCTCGCCGTGCGCCGCGACGGGCGCGACGCCGACTGGCGCGGCGTGGGCTGGGCGATGCTGGGCCGCCTGCCCGGCACGGCGCTCGGCGTGCTCGCGGTGGTCAGCCTGCCGCAGCGGGCGTTCAGCCTGGCGATCGGGCTCTTCGTGCTCGCCTTTGTAGTGCTCTCGCTGCTCACCTGGCGGCCCCGCCCGCGCGCCGGCTCACTGGTGGTGGCCGGAGTGGTGAGCGGGGTCGGCGGCACCGCCGCGTCGATCGGGGGCCCGCCGCTCGCCCTGCTTTACCAGAGCTCCACAGGGCCGCAGGTCCGCGGCACCATGGCTGCCTACTTCGTGCTGGGATCCGTTACCTCGATCGCCGCTCTCGCCGCGGCAGGCCAGGTCACCGGCGCGGCGCTCACCAGCACCACGTTACTGGCACCGTTCCTGGTAGTCGGGTTCCTGCTCTCCGCCCCGGCCCGCCGGGTGCTCGACGCAGGCCGGACCCGCACCGCCGTGCTGGTGGTGGCCGCCGTCAGCGCCGTGCTGCTCATCGGGCAATCGGTGCTCTGAAGGTGCGCGCCGCTGCGGCTAGTACTACAGGGCCAGATGTATAGACGGGCTTCTTTGACCTGCGACGATGCCAGCCCGGATGTCCCGGCGACCAGGCATTTCTCCTCGATCTGATCCTGTAGTACTAGTCGAGTCAGGGGTCTAGCAAGACGCCCATCAGCGGCCGAACGTGGTCAGTCGGAGGTGCGGTTGCTGAGCCGACCAAGAATCTCGGCCAACAGCTCACCGTGCTGCGCCTGCGTCTGCTCGACCGCCACCAGCGTTTCGGTGTGCTGTGCCAGCGTCTGCTCGACCGCCACCAGCGTCTCGGTGTGCTGTGCCAGCGTCTGCTCGACTGCCACCAGCGTCTCGGTGTGCTGATCCAGCGTCTGCCCGACCGCCACCAGCGTCTCAGTGTGCTGATCCAGCGTCTGCCCGACCGCCACCAACGTTTCGGTGTGCTGATCCACCGTGTCTTTGATGTCGAGCACGGTGTCGCTGATTGCGCGAACGGTCTCGTCCGGCTCGTCGACACGGCGCGCGAGCCGGGTAACCTCCGGGCTGGCCATGCCGAGCAGCGTAACCCGCAGGGCCGACACTGAGCTCACGACTCGACGCGCAAACTGCCAGTCCACCGAGGTCCGCCACGGCGCGGACGCTGGGTCACCCTGCGGCGCTGAGCGACCTCAGGCCAGCGGGTCCCGGCCGTCCCAGGTGCCCGACGAGCCCGCCGGGGAGAACCGGGCGAACAGCTCCTCGCCGTACCAGTCCTCCTCGCGGGTCCGGCGCACCACCGCGCGGTGCGCGGGGTCGGCGTAGGCGAACGACCGCAGGGCTGCGGCGTCGTCCCAGACGCTGAAGGTGGCCTGCCTGCCCAGCGGCGCCTCCCCGATCCCGACCACCGCGCGCAGGCCGGGCGCAGCGATCGCGGCGTCGGACACGCCGAAGCCGGCGGCGCAAAACCGGTGCCACGCCCGGAACCGCACGTCCGCGCGGGTCAGCACCGCTGCCCCGGCGCGAGGCCCTCGAACACGTCGACGCCCTGCCAGCGTCCGTGCCCGCCGAGCAGGTGCAGCCGGACGCTCCAGCACTCGTCCGCCCGCCGCCAGCGCCGAGCGAGCGCGGAGGTCGCGAGGAACTCGTCGTGCGCCGCCCCGTCCTCCCACACCGCGAAGACCGCCGACCGGGAAGGGTCGATGCCCAGCGACGTGCACGACCCGCGGCCCGTGCCCAGCACGCGCCAGAACCGCAGCCCCGGCACCCGGGGAAGGC
>JALYQB010000019.1 GCA_030856045.1 Actinomycetota bacterium | reverse complement strand
GACCTCTGCGCCGGGGACACCGCGCCCGACCTCGCGCCCGGTGGGGAGAGCGCGGCCCGTGAGCGGCTGGACCGCTGGGCGTCGCGGGCGTGCCACTACGCCGAGCAGCACGACGCGCTGGCCGCCGACGACACCTCCCGGCTCTCGCCGTATCTGCACTTCGGGTGCCTGTCCGCGGCGGAGGTGGTGCACCGCGTCGGCACCGGGTCGGCGGGCGCGGAGGCGTTCGTCCGCCAGGTGTGCTGGCGCGACTTCCACCACCAGGTGCTCGCGGCGCGTCCGCAGGCGGCCCGGGAGGACTACCGCGGCCACGGCGACCGCTGGCGGCGCGACGACCGGGCGCTGCACGCCTGGCGGCAGGGTCGCACCGGCTACCCGATCGTCGACGCCGGGATGCGGCAGCTCCTCGCGCAGGGGTGGATGCACAATCGCACGCGGCTCATCGTCGGGAGCTTCCTCACGAAGACGCTGTATCTGGACTGGCGCCGCGGGGCCGCGCACTTCCTGGACCTGCTCGTCGACGGCGACGTCGCGAGCAACCAGCTGAACTGGCAGTGGATCGCGGGCACCGGCACCGACAGCCGGCCGAACCGGGTGCTCAACCCGCTCGCGCAGGCCCGGCGCTACGACTCGGCGGGCGACTACGTCCGCCGCTACGTGCCCGAGCTCGCGGACGTGGCAGGGGCCGCGGTGCACGAGCCGTGGCGGCTGCCCGACGACGTCCGCGGGGCGCTGGAATACCCGGAGCCGATCGTGGACCTCGCCGAGGGCAGGCGCCGTTTCCTCGACGCCCGCGGCTGAGTGTGGCGCAGCCCATGCCTGCCCCCGTCCCGTTCCGCGATCTTGTAGGGCATACTGGTCGGTGAGGTCGGCGCCGACACGGTGCGGCCGAGGTCGAATGCGGCGCGCCCCAGCCGGTGACGGACTGCCGGGCGCAGGGTTCTCCGCCCCCTGGTGAGGGTGGGTGGCCACGCATCAGCGGCCACTCCACTGTTCACCACCGGAAGGATCCCGTGCCCAGCACCACCCGTATGTCCCGCCCGTCCCGCTCCACCCATCCGGCGCCCGCGCCCGTTGCGACCGGCTTCACCGGGCTCGGCGTGCCCGCCCCGATCGTGTCGGCTCTCGCCGCCCAGGGCATCACCGAGCCGTTCCCGATCCAGACCGCCACGCTCCCCGACTCCCTCGAGGGCCGTGACGTCCTCGGCCGCGGCCGTACCGGCAGCGGCAAGACCCTCGCGTTCGCGGTGCCGACGGTGACCGCGCTCGACGTCTCCGGCAACCCCCGCACCCCGAACCGGCCGCGTGCGCTGGTCCTGGTGCCCACCCGCGAGCTCGCGAACCAGGTCGCCGACGCGATCGCCCCGCTCGCCGCCGCGATGGGCCAGCGCGTCACCACCGTGTTCGGCGGCGTCTCG
Source organism: Actinomycetota bacterium (assembly GCA_030856045.1). GTDB lineage: Bacteria > Actinomycetota > Actinomycetes > Mycobacteriales > Pseudonocardiaceae > JALYQB01. Next base: position 3,478 of record JALYQB010000019.1, on the reverse strand, counting down.
CAGGGCAGGCAGGTCAGCGCCCTGCGCGGCGGCATCGACGTCCTCATCGCCTGCCCCGGGCGCCTCGAGGACCTCATCGGCCAGCGGCTCGTGGACCTCGACGAGGTCGAGGTCACCGTGCTCGACGAGGCCGACCACATGGCAGACCTCGGGTTCCTGCCTGCGGTGCGCCGCCTGCTGGACCGCACGCCGAGCGACACCCAGCGGCTGCTGTTCTCCGCGACCCTGGACAACGGCGTCGACGTCCTCGTCCGCCGCTACCTGCACGACCCGGTGGTGCACTCGGTCGACCCGCCCGCGTTGGCGGTGACGACGATGGAGCACCACGTGCTCACCGTCACGGCCACCGACAAGGCGGCCGTGGTGCGCGAGCTGGCATCCGGGGTGGACCGCACGCTGCTGTTCACTCGCACCAAGCACGCCGCGAAGAAGCTGGCGCGCCAGCTCACCGCTGCCGGTGTTCCCGCGGTCGACCTGCACGGCAACCTCGCGCAGAACGCACGGGAGCGCAACCTCGCCGCGTTCGGTGACGGGTCGGTGCGGGTGCTCGTGGCCACGGACATCGCCGCCCGCGGGATCCATGTGGACGACATCGCGCTCGTCGTGCACGTCGACCCGCCCGCGGAGCACAAGGCATACCTGCACCGTTCCGGCCGCACCGCGCGGGCAGGCGCGGACGGCGTCGTCGTGACGGTGGCCACACCGGAGCAGTCCCGCGACGTGACGGTGCTGACCCGCCAGGCCGGCATCAAGCCGGCGTGGGCGTCGGTGCGACCCGGCGCCCGCGAGATCACCGCGCTGACGGGCCCACCTGCGCCGCACGTGACTCCGGTCGCGCCGGTCGAGCAGCCGCAGTCGCAGCAGCGTCGCCGTGGTCCGCGCGTCAGCGGCCCGCGAATCTCTGCGGTCGACGTCTCGCGCCGCGGTGGCTCCCGTCGGGGCTCCCGACGCCGCGCTGCGTAACTCGCTGCGCAGCCCACTGGCGCCGTGACGATGCGCCTGTTGCTGCTCGGCGGTACCGCGGAGGCGCGCGAGATCGCCGCGGCCCTCGCTCCGGAGCCGTCGGTGCATGTCGTCTCCTCCCTCGCCGGGCGGGTCGGCGCGCCTGCCCTGCCCCCGGGGGAGGTGCGCGTCGGGGGCTTCGGTGGCGCGGCGGGGCTGGGTCGCTGGCTGCGCACGCACCGGATCGACGCGGTCGTCGACGCCACGCACCCGTTCGCCCGCGAGATCACCGGCTCGGCCGTCGAGGCGTGCACCGCGCACGGTATCCCGCTCCTGGTGCTCCGGCGCCCGGCGTGGGAGCCGGCCGAGGGGGACGACTGGCGCCGGGTCCCCTCGCTCGACGCCGCCGCGGCGCTGCTGACCTCGCTCGGCGAGCGGGTGTTCCTCACGGTCGGCCGGCAGGGGGTCGCGGCGTTCGCGGCGAGCGACCGGTGGTTCCTGGTGCGCACGTTCGACCCCCCGCAACCGCCCGTCCCCGCCCGGCTGCGCCTGCTGCTGCACCGTGGCCCGTTCACCGTGGCAGGGGAGCTCGCGCTGCTGCGGGAGCACCGCATCGACGTCCTGGTCACCAAGGACAGCGGGGGAGCGATGACCGCCGCCAAGCTCGAGGCCGCACGACGCGAACGGCTCCCCGTGGTGCTGATCGCCCGGCCGCCGGGTCCCGACGCCGCCCGCGTCGACACGGTGGCGGAGGCGCTGCGGTGGGTCGCCGAGGCCACGGCAGGCCTCACCCCGCGCTGACGTCGTCGCCGTCACCGCGGCCGGTGGCGTTCCAGCAGCTCCTGCATGTCGGGGAGCTCGAAGAACACCGCCGTCTCGAGGGCAGACGGTGCCCCTGCCGCTGGGTCGGCGCCGGCGTCGAGCAGCGCGGTCACGGCCTCCGCCGACTGCCGGAACACCGCTGCGACGAGCGCCGTCTGACCGCGGTCGTTGACGCGCGACGGGTCGGCACCGCGTGCCAGCAGCGCCGCGACCGTCTCGGGCCGGGCGTGGTACGCCGCGAGGATCAGCAGCGTGTCGCCCTTCGCGTTCGTGAGGTTCGGCGGCAGACCCGCGTCGACCTGCGCGGCGAGCTCGTCGGCACCGCCCTCGCGGGCGAGGTCGAACATGCGGTGCGCGAAGGCGAGTGTCGCGTCGTCGGGCTCCTCGGTCATCTCCGCAGGGTAGGCGGAACAGCGGCGCGCGAGGGGGGTGTGGTGGCATGGTCACCATGCACCCGCTGCTGTCGCTGCCCCTCGCCGAGCTGACCGCACGCGCTCGTGCGGTGCGGGCGGTCACGACGGGCACCCGGGTCACGTACTCGCCGAAGGTCTTCGTCCCGCTCACCCGGCTGTGCCGAGACCGCTGCGGGTACTGCACGTTCGCGACGGCCCCGGCGCACCTGGACAGCCCGTACCTCGAGCCAACCGACGTGCTCGCGATCGCCACCCGCGGCGCCGAGGCCGGGTGCCACGAGGCGCTGTTCACCCTCGGCGAGCAGCCCGAGGACCGCTACCCGGCCGCGCGGGCATGGCTCGACGACCGCGGCTACGCCTCCACCACGGAGTACCTCGCCGCGATGTGCCGCCTCGTGCTCGAGGAGACCGGGCTGCTGCCGCACGCCAACGCCGGTGCGCTGCCCCGTGACGAGCTGGCGCTGTTGCGCACCGTCTCGCCCAGCCAGGGGATGATGATCGAGTCACTCAACGCGGACCTCGCCGCCCACCGGGGGGCCCCGGACAAGGTGCCTGCCCGCCGTCTCGCGACCCTCGAAGCCGCGGGGGAGCTCGCGATCCCGTTCACCACCGGCATCCTCGTCGGCATCGGGGAGACGCCCGGCGACCGGGTGGCCGCCCTCGAGGCCATCGCCGCCGCGCACCGCCGCCACGGCCACGTGCAGGAGGTGATCGTCCAGAACTTCCTGCCCAAGCCCGGCACGACGATGCGGGCCCACCAGCCGTGTCCGGCCGAGGACCTTCACCAGGCGATCGCCCTCGCGCGGCTGCTGCTGCCGCCGGACGTCTCCGTGCAGGCGCCGCCGAACCTGTCCGACGACGTGGGCCCGCTGCTCGACGCGGGGATCGACGACTGGGGCGGGGTCTCCCCGGTGACCGCCGATCACGTCAACCCCGAGCGGCCCTGGCCCGCGGTGGAGCAGCTCCGGGTGTCGACCGAGGGACGCGGGCTGACGCTTGCCCCCCGGCTCACCGTGCACCCAGCCCATGCGCTGGACCCCGGGCGGTGGATCGACCCGGGCCTGCGGTTCGCCGTCCTCGACCGGTCCGACGCCGAGGGCCTCGCCCGCGACGACCCCGGCGCGGTCTTCCCGGAGCGCTACGCGGATGCCGTGAACGTCGGCACGGGTGCGGAGGTGGTGCAGGTCGGGCGGCGCTCGACGGCCTGGTACAGCGGCGCGGGCGTCACGCCCCCGGTGCTGCTGCCCGGCAGGCCGCGCGCCACCGGTGCCGTCGCCGAGGTGCTCGACGGGGTGCGGGCG
>JALYQB010000006.1 GCA_030856045.1 Actinomycetota bacterium | reverse complement strand
GGTCGCGCGCCGCGAGCTGCGCAGCGAGCAGCTGGTCGACGGTGCCCGCGAAGCGCGCGAACTGGGCTTCACCGACCTCGGGGTGACCGGCGGCGAGACGTTCCTGACGCCCTGGCTACCCGAGGCGCTGGCGGAGATGTCACGGTCGCTGCCGGTGGTCGTGCTCACCAACGGCACGTTGTTCGGTCGCAGGCTGCTCGCCCGCGTCGAACCGTTGGCGGAGCTGCCGGTCGCGCTGCAGATCTCGCTGGACCGGCCGGACCCGGACGCCAACGACGCGATGCGGGCACCGGAGAACTTCCACAAAGTGGTCACCGCCATTCCCGAGCTGGTGGCACGCGGGATTCAGGTGCGGATCGCCACCACCGTCGAGTCCATCGAGGACGCCGAGCTCGACCGGTTGTGCGCGCTGCACCGCGATCTCGGGGTGCCCGACACCGATCACATCATCCGGCCCATCATCCGGCGGGGCCGCGCGGTCGACCATGGCCTTGGGGTGGAGGCAGCACTGCCCGACCTTCCCGCCGAGCTGACGATCACCGCCGACGGCGCCTTCTGGAGCCCGTTCGGGCCGACCGTGCACTCCGGGCTGCTCGACACCGACCTCCTCATCACCCGGACCACCGGCCCGCTCTCGGTGCCCGCCGAGGCCCTGCTCCGGCTCGTCGAGGGCCGGCCGCAGGGCGAGGACTCGACCCTGAACATCAGATGAGCGTGACCGTCACGTGCCCGGTCCGGGTACGCCGGTCGCATCAGGAAAGGCGCTCGCCATGCACGAGACCACGCACCGGTCCGGTGCCCTGACCGCGTCACCCCGCTCACTCGCCGGCGGCCTCGCCGCCCTGCGCGTGTTCTTCGGCTTGATCTATCTCAGCAACACCCTCGCCAAGATCGTCGGCACCGCCAACTACGACCTGGGCTTCTTCTCGTTCAACCTGATCAACTTAGGGACCGCGCGCAGCATCCTCAGCGGCGCCGCCGGCGCGACCTTCGAGCCATTGCAGACGATCTACCAGGACTTCGTGCTGGCCAACTGGGGATTCTTCCAGTGGTTCCTCACGTTCGCCGAGCTCGCGATCGCCCTCTCGCTGCTGTTCGGGATAGCCTCCCGACTCGGCGCGCTCGCCGCTCTGGCGCTCATCGGGCCGATCTGGGTGATGCTGTGGGACACGGGGCAGTACCTGTGGCTCTACCCGGTCGACCTGGTCCCGCTGGCCATCCTGGCGATCGTGCCCGCCGGGCGGACGTTCGGGCTGGACGGCAGGCTCGCAGGGCGTTTCGGTGGCCGCTGGCCGTTCTGACTCCGTCGCGGTGGTGACTGGCGCGGTTTCAGCCATCGGCAGGCCAGGCTGCGGATGCTGTCGACCCCGCAGCGGGGATCGGGAATCGGACATCCGCCGCGGCGGGTTCCCCTTCCGCCTGACCAGGACCCCGCCGTCGGGCCGGAGGGAGACCCGTGGACGAGACAGTGTCACCGACGCCGCGGATCGAGGTGTTGTGGCGGCCCGGCTACCCGTACTGCGCGTGGCTGCGGCGCGGGCTCGAGCGGGCCGGCATCGACACCGTGGAGCGCGACATCTGGTCCGACCCGGGCGCCGCGGCCCGCGTCCGTGCTGCCACCGGAGGTGACGAGACCGTCCCGACAGTGATCGTCGGTTCCCGCGCACTGGTGAACCCGTCGGTGGCGCAGGTGGTCTCCGCGGTGCGCGCGGAGTTCCCGGACGACGCGGAGGCACTCGTCGGTGCGGCGCCGACGACCGCAACCCGTCCGCTGGCGGGCGGCGCGGGATGGACCGCGGCCATCGCGTCGGCGTGAGTACTGCTCGCGCTGTGGCGTCCGAGCACCACCTGGCACCTGGCGCCGGTGGTGCTCGCCGGGGCGTGGCCGTGGCTGGTCGGGCAGGACCTGCGGGCGGGTGACCGCTCGGCTGCCGGGCGTCTGGGTGGGGCTGGCGCTGCTGGGGCCGCCGTCGCGGCGCTGGTGACGCTGGGCCTGTCGGCAGCCGAGTTGCTGCAGGGGCCGATGCTTCCCGGTTTCAGCGACGCCACGAGCGAGGCGCTGGTGCTCGGGGGCACGGGTGCGGTGCTGTCCGTGCTGGCGGGCCTGCGGCGGGTGTTCCGGGCGCCGGTGGCCCGGTCGGCGTGGTCCGGCTCGCAGCGGGGGCGTCTTCTGATGACGTGGTGCTGGTCGAGGGCAACGCCTACTTCCCGGTATCCGCGGTCCGGCCCGGCGTCCTGACTCTGAGCACAACGCGGACCGTGTGCCCGTGGAAGGGCGTCGCCAGCTACTACGCGATCGGTATCGACGGGCAACAGCTGCCGGATGCGGCCTGGTCCTACCCGCACCCGCTCCCGTTCGCGCGACGGGTTCGCGGCCGGATCGCCTTCGAGAGCACTATCGACGTGCGGCGCGAGTGACGCGGTCGAGCAGGTCACGGGCGGCGGTGCGCACGTCGACACCGGCGTCGCGGGCCTGCTGCTCGGTGCGCCCGACCGCGGCGACCTGCGGGTCGGTGAAGGTGACCCGGGGGACTGCGCGGTGGTCGGCCCACGCCTCCCCTGCCCGGCCGGCGACGATGTCGCCCACGAGTCGCGCCTGGTACTTGCCCTGGTGGGTGAGCAGCGCGCGCCCGTTGACGTCGCCCGCGGCGTAGAGCCAGCCGCCCTCGACGCTGCGGACCCGCAGCTGGTCGTCGGTCCCCAGGTAGCCACCTGGGGACAGCCCGAGCGTCTCCAGGCCGATGTCGTCGGTGTTGGCGCGGCGGCCGGCTGCGACGAGTAGCTCGTCGCCGGTGAGCTCCGTGCCGTCGGCCAGCGTCAGCGTGACCGGCCCGTCGGCTGCGGAGCGGGCAGCCCGGAGCACGCGGCCGCCGGTCAGCACCCGGATGCCGGCTTCGGCGAACGCCGCGGCGAGCTCCTCGCCCGCGAAGGGCTCCTCGGTGGGCAGCAGCCGGTCGGCCTGCTCGACGACGGTGACCTCCTCGGCGCCGAGCCAGCGGAATGCCTGTGCCATCTCCGAGCCGACGACGCCGCCACCGAGGATGAGCAGCCGCGCCGACACCTGCTCGGCCGACGTGACATCGCGGTTGTCCCAGACGGCGATGTCACGCAACCCCTCGATCGGCGGCACGGCGGCAGCCGAGCCGGTGGCGACGACCACTGCCCGGCGCGCCCGCAGGGTCATCCGATCGCCGTTCGGAGTGTCCACCTGCACCGCTCGCTCGCCGCTGATCCGCCCCGTACCGCGGACGACGTCGACGTCGACGCCGGCGAGCCAGTCCGCCTGCGGTCTGTCGTCCCAGCCGCTGGCGAACGCGTCTCTACTCGCGAGCGCCTTCTCGACGTCAACGGAACCGGCAGCGGCCGCTGCGGGGACACGGCGTGCGGCGGCGAGCACCTCGCCAGGGCGCAGCAGCGCCTTACTGGGCATGCACGCCCAGTACGAGCATTCCCCGCCGATCAGCTCGCTCTCCACCACGGCGGCGGTCAGCCCGCCCAGCCGCGCGTGCAGGCCACGTTCTCCCCGGTGGACCCGCCATCGATCACGACGACGTCGTACTCTCGCTGCTCCGCCATGTGCGTTCCTTCCGGTCGGCAGCCACCGAGGGGCGGCCGCGTCGCCGCGCGCGCTGCCTTCACTCGTCCGTCTGTCAGCGCGCTGACAGAGCTGGCGGCGCCGGGGTCAGTCCCATCGTTCGGTGTTCGGTGTAAGACGGGCCCGAAACTCCTCCAGATGGCACACGGCAACGGTCACGACGCTTGGCAGGCAATCGCTCAGACAGGCCAGCAGTGATTCGAATGCCGGGCCGTTCAGGCTCAGGCGTCCCTGTCGCCGAAGATGGCACCTCGCTGACACTTCGCGTCCACGGGCGCGGGGGACGCGGTTCCCGTTCGTGTTCGCCGTGCCGCCTGAAGACTGTGCCAAGGAGTGACACATGCCAGTGCTGTCCCGTCCCGGGTTCCTCGGGCTGACCGCCGCGGGTGCGGCTGTCACGCTGGCCGGATGCGGCTGGGACGCGGCACCCGCTGGCGCCGGTCGCACCGTCCGGACCTGCGTGTATGCGCGCAACCATGCCTCCGCGCCGCTGTTCTGGCAGCGCTTCGCCCCGGAGGGCGTCACCGTCGAGGTCTCGGTCGTGGCGAGCTCGGCGCAGATCCAGCAGGGCCTGGAGGCCGGCAGGCTGGACTTCGGCCTGATCGGGCCGTACAGCACCATCGTCGGGCACCTCGACGACACGATGCACTCGAAGATCGTCGGGATGGTGGCGCGGCAGGGTATCGGTCGGGTCGGACGGGCCGGCGTGGTCACCGATGTGGCCGACCTCGTGGGCCGCAAGGTCGCCGTGCCGCCGCCGGGGCAGCAGGTCCTGATGCTCACGGTGCTGCTCGACTGGGCCGGTCTCGCGCTGGGCCGCGAGGTCGCCCTGGACCGAGCTGACCAGCCGCCGCACCCGTTGTCGCGGAGTCCGGGGACAGCCAGACCAGCAGTCAGGGATCGAGGAACCACGGGCTCGCGTAGGCCACCGCGAGGTTGTTCGCCGGGTGTCCGGACGGGCCGGGAGTGTCGTTGGGCTCTGCCGGGTCGGCGATCCGCAGGACCACCCGCGCCGGCCGTGCCGGAGCGGGCCGGACGAACTTCCGGCCTGCGTAGAAGGCCGCGGCGCTAGCATCCCGTGATGGACCGCCCGAGAACCGCGCACCCGATCGAGGTGGAGTCGTTCCGCCTCCTGCGGTCCCGGGTGGACACCGCCGGGCTGCCACCGTGTACCCGGGCCGTGATCGAGCGCGTGATCCACACCAGCGCGGATCTCGACTACGCCGACGACCTGGTGTGCGACGAGGCCGCGCTGCGCGCCGGCTGGACGGCTCTGCACGCGGGCGCCCCGGTCGTGGTCGACGTCCGCATGCTCGCGGCGGGCATCACCTCGCGGACCGCGGTCGTGGCCCTCGACCTCGCCGGCCCGACGACCGACGGCCTCACCCGGACCCTGCGCCCTGGTCCGCCGTACCGCCACCGGTACGGCGGCTTTCTCCCTGAGGACTG
>JALYQB010000800.1 GCA_030856045.1 Actinomycetota bacterium | reverse complement strand
GGATCACGACCTACCCCCGGGACCAGCACCCACCCCTGGACCGAACATACGTTCGATGATACTAGTGTCTGGCGAAAGTGCAAGCGAAACTCGCCAAGTTTGAGCGCCGAGTGCTCTGAGCTGCGGTTTTGGGCTGAAACTGGTTGTGTGAGGCCGCTTCGCCAGGGCGCGGCGGCGGTCTACGGCTCGTTTTCGTGGTCCGGGCATGCCGAAGCGCCCGCCGTCGGCGGGCTCGGGGCGAGCGGGACTACGCCGCCAGCGGGACGGCTCGGGCCTCGGTCAGCGCGCAGGCCAGGCGGGCGAGGATCGTCAGGTCTACGTGCAGCCGGACGCGGGGCAGGCGACGGACCCGCAGCGGCAGCATCGCCCACTCATGCTTGAGCACCCCGAACTCGCGCTCGACAGCGACCCGGGTGCGGTAGATCGCCTTCCACCGGTCGGTGCTGCGCGGGATGAGGGTGTGCAGCCGGTCGGCCTTGACCCACACGCTGGCGGGCTGACACCGCCCGGTCGGGCAACGCCACTTCGAAGCGCCCCGCTTGGTGTCGGACCCGGCGAACGTCCACACGCCGTGCTGACACGACGGCGGCTCGTGCTTGCCGTTGGCGACGTTCACGGTGAGTTTCAGCGGGACGACGGGGCGGATGTCGCGGGACTCGCAGGTCGCGTAGATGCCGGACCCGTCGTACCCCTTGTCCATCACGCAGGTGCCGGGGCTGAAGCCACAGCCGATCGCGGTGTCGAGCAGTGAGGGCATGTGCTCGTACTCGGAGGCGCTGGCCGTCTCGACCCGCCACGCGATCGGCAGGTCGGTCTTGGTGCACACGGCGGCGTGCACCTTGTAGCCGTAGAACCCGCCACCCTTGCGGGTGGAGATCGCGGACCGGTGACCCCATGACGCGTCCGGGTCGGCGTAGTGCTCGCGTGGTTTGCCGTTGGGTAGGTCACGCATCCCGTTGGCGTACGCGGGGAGGTCCGACCCGTCGATGGCCAGGTTCGCACCGAGGTCCGGGACGGCCTCACGGAGCCCGGCGAGGACACGGTCGAGGCAGTCCGCCAGCGCCGCGCCGTGCTCCCGCAGCTTGACCGTGAACCTGTACGCGGCGTGGACGCTGGGAGCGACACCCAGCGCGTCCTGGAGGGCGGCGTGCTCGGCGACGAGCCGCACCGTGCGGGACCACGTCGGGAGGGTGTACACGCTCTTGACGAGCGCGAGCCCCACCATCGCCCGGATCGCATAGCCAGGCCGACCCGTCCAGCGGGTCTCTTGAAGATCGCTGATCAGACGCGCGATCTCCGGGCTGTCGAGCAGCGCGGCGACCTGTGCGGCACCACGTAGCGGTGGTACGTTCTGAACGGCCATGAGGTGTACCCCTCTTGGTCCAGACCCCCGGACGTTGGAGCGTCGCGGGGGTCACCTTATGTGCTTTTGTTCCCCTCAACCTATCAGCAGGGTCTGACAAAACCGCAGGTCATCCGAGGTGCGCGCCAAACTGTCTGGCAAGGCAGACCGCGCGTCGCGCTGGTGTCTGCCGTTAGTCCGGGCTTGGTACGGCGCACCAACCCAGCTAAACTGGTGCGCCGTACCAAGTGGTTAGAGCGTGCTGATTAAGTCCATCAGCACGTGTACACCGCCAGCGATGGTGCTTAACGCTGCGACCACGCTGGCGGCCAGCAGGACCCAGGTCACGAACTGACGCAACTGATCACGCCGTTGTGGGCCGGGGTTTTCGCTGGTACACTGAGTTGAGTGTGCTCCGGCTCTTGCGAAACCGGTTGTTGAACGGCCCTTGCGTCCGGGTGGCACCCCGGCCGACAGGGGCCGTTCGTCATGTAGCAGTCGGGGCCCTCACATGATGGCCCCCTCCGCTCGGGTAGCGGCATCGCCGACCAACCCTTCCTGATCATCTGGCCGCTCCTCTGCGGCCAGGGGTTCATGGGGGAGGCTCAGGGCCTGAAGTTCACGGATGCCCTTGCGAAGCTTGTCGGCGGTGTCGTCGGGCAGGCTGAGGCTGAACCATCGCACCTTCAGTTTGATGGTCACCTCCCCGGCATCACCCAGGTTGATCACGACGTCCTCCTCGGATTCCGGTGCCGCGTTGCCACCTGGTGGTGGTGCGACAAGGGGAGGCGGTTCTACGCGCGCCTGGGGTACACGAGAGGCACCCTTCCCGTTCCGCCCCGTCCCAGGTTGGGTTGGGTTCGTGCCTGCTGAGCGGGCACTGCCGCTGGACCGGACTCTGGGCAGCGAATCGCTGTACTCGGCGTACTCCAGCAGGCTCAGGAACAGGGATACCATCCGGTCGCGCTGACCCTGCGGGTTGAACGAGCGGAAGGCGTCCTGCACCTGATCATAAGTAGCGTTCGCGGGCTCCACTACCTCGAACACGGGCTCGTAGGCCGACTTGAGTAGGTCAATCAGCTCCGACTTGTACTCGGCCGTGGGGGCACGACGAAGATCCTCGAACTGCGGGGTTGACTTGCCGTGCTCATCGACCAGGCCCAGGAGTTTGAGGCTCTGCAGGGTGCGTGGAGCAAGACTCTCGCTGACGCTGACACGCGGGAGCGACTCAACGCTGAGCGGGAACGGAAGTCCCGGTCCACGGAACCGTTCAATCAACGAGATGATCGTCTTGGCGGGGCCGTAGGCGGCCGGACCGCTCGCCACCATCACCATCGGAGCCTCCTTGTAACTGGACGCCACTAGCGTAACACGACGGTCGCGTCCAGTGTCCACAGAAACTTCGGGTGAACCTTGTTGTTCACCGTGTTACAGCTCACACTGGAAGTCATGAGTGCCCCGTGGCCCGCACCGGTCCTCCGCGAACGGCAAGATGATCTCGGCTGGTTGGCCTTGTCACCCCCCGAGGACGACATCCGCATCGGCGTCACTGGCGCTACCAAGCAGGAAGCCGAAGCAAGCTACGCTGAGCGGCGCGCCGTTTGGCAAGCACTCCGAGAGGCGCGCGAAGCCGAGGTGGCGGCTGGACAGCCCGTGACCGCAGAACGCGACCGTCCTGCCCGCGAGGAACGGGTATCCCCCGCCGGGCCGGACCCGGGGGCCGTGCTGCGAGTGGCGGCTGCGGGGGTCAAGAACACATGAAGGATCACGAGACTCCCACCCGACCGCCACTCTAACCCGTCGCTACGCTGTAGGCCCCACGCACCGAGGAGAGCGGTGATCTCCATGAGCTATGGGCACGCCGATAGGCTTGCTAGCCTGGCAGCCACCCCCACGCCGGGTGCCGGGAAGTCGGCGCCCGCCGTTGACCCCGCACTGTACCGGCGGGGCGACGTGCGCCGAATCCTGGCCGAACGCGACATCGGCGGGCTGTACCGGGTGCTCAGGGACGAGGGGATCACCCAGCGGCGGATCGCTGAGCTGACCGGGCAGTCGCAGTCCGAGGTGTCCGAGATCCTCAAGGGCCGCCGAGTGCGGGACGTGACGGTACTGGAGCGCATCGCCTCGGGGCTGGGCATCCCCCGCGAGCGGATGGGCCTCTCGTTCGGCGAGCCCAGCGCCTACGGTGAAGCTGTCACGGTCGCCGACCCCGAAGGGGTTGAGGAGTTGCTGCGCCGCCACTTTGAGCACCTGCTCGCGCTGGCCGCCGCTAGTGCGTTCGGTTCACCGGTCAAGGGGATCGGTGAGGTCGCCGACTGGCTGACCGCGCCAGCGCTGCCGCCGGATGCCTACCCCCGGATCGGGCTGTCCGACGTCGAGATGATCCGGCAGTGCGGTGAGCAGGTCGGTGCACTGGCCCGTTCCTGCGGTGGGCAGGGCCGGGCAGCGGTGCGGCTCGTCGCGTGGGCCGAGCAGTGGCTCGATGCGCCCTGCACTGAGAAGGTGCAGGGCGCGTTGCTGTCCACCCTGTCTCACATGCACACCGTTACCGCGTGGTGCTGCCACGACAGTGGGGCGGTGATCCGGGCGCACTGGCACTTCAGCCGGGCCGTGGAACTCGCCACCGAGGCGGGCGACAGCTACGGCGCGGCGTATGCCATGCGCCATGCCGGGATGATGCTCGTCGACCGGGGACAGCCGAACAACGCGTTGAAGCTGCTCCAGCTCGGCAGTGTGCGCCTCAGCGAAGTCAGAGCCAACGATGAGCAGACCCGGTGCAGCCGGTCGGAGTACAACGTGGTCTCTGCGCTCGCCCTGTCTCAGATGGACCAGAAGCGGCAAGCCTTGGACGAACTCAAAGCCGCCCGGGACGGGTGGACGCCGCCCACCGCGCACGTCCGAGGCTGCATGGACCTCGACAGCGCGCACACCTTCCTGCACATCGGTCGGCTCGACACGGCCGCAGCCCTGGCCGCCACCTCGGCGCGGACCCTCGCCGCCAGTGGTGACCGGCGGGAGCGCGTGCTAGCGGATTTAGCCGTGGCGCGGGTGAACGTGCAGGCCGGTGAGCCCGGTGGGTTGGAGAGAGCTCGGGCGGCGATACGAGCAGTGGCTGACACGCCCTCAGTGGTGGCGCGGCAATGCTGGCTGCCACCACTCGCCGAGGCACTCGAAACCCGATCCGGCGCGGACGCCCGGGACCTCGCCCGGCAAGCGCGGCAGGTCGTCACCACCAGGGTGTGAGCCGCCCAGGTAGCGGTGCCACACGGAAGGATCTTTGGCAGAACGGTCTGACAGGCGACCGCCCCGCTTTCCATGCCTCGCCTTGCCGAGAACCCACGATTAATCCGACTTCGATCTCCCTGCCGAGTACACCGGGCGGACGTGGTGCCCCACATTGGGGCGTTTTCCGGCTGTGACCAGAGAGGGCATGATCGCCACCAACTCCTTTCGGGTTGGCCACGAGGTGGAGTTTAGTCAGCGATCGGCTCATTCCGGGAAGGGCCGCGCCGTTCGTCGTCTCTCCGTGGCGCTGAGTGGCCCGTGAGCGGCTCTGTGCTGAGCCATGGCCCCCTGGTGCCGGTGCTGCGCGCGTAGTTCCTCACCTCCTTGCGGGTCGTCGTGCCGTCGAGGGAGGGTCCGGTGGGTGGCGTATCGCCCCCACGGGAGGGCACCTAGCTAGTAGGATCCGGCGCTGACCTGCACGAAGAGCCTGAGCGACACGGACTCAGTGACGCCCGGCGCCGCAACGGCGCTAGACGATGGGCTCGCCCAGTATCGCGAAGTCGTTGCACTTCACGGTGTGGGTCAACTCAAAGATCCAGTACGAGCATGCCACCGCGTGCCCGCAGCCGTCCTCGGATCCAGGGACCTTCCCCGACCACAGGTTGGGCTGACCCGCCTCCTGGAACATCCCCTCGTATGGGTTCGCATACCGGGTGACCAGCCACGCCTCGACAAGGCTTCTCAGCTCGTCGGATACGTCGGGGTCTCGGTCCTGCCAATGGTCGAGTCTCAGGACGAACAGTTCGAGCTTCCAGACCTGCCCGCCTCTGGCGGTCACTCAGGCCCCGTGCCTGGCTGAGAACTCGGCGATGAGTTCCTCGCGGGTAAGGGGGGTCCCGGACTCCGGCGGTCGGGTCGCGGTCCGGGCCAGCCACGCCGACACCTGCGCCCGGTCCAGTTGGTCGCCTTCGGTGTTGTCCCGGAAGTAGCAGGCGATCCGGCCGTGCTCGATGCGGGGGCTGTCCCCGCTCTGGCGGGCCTGGTCTGCGCTGCGCCACGGGTCCTCGCCGTGGGTGAGGTTCTCCAGATCCTTCCCGGTGAGCGCACCGTAGCGGGACAAGGTGTAGCCCACCGTGTTCAGCCCGGCCTCGTCCAACTCGGCGGGGATGGGGGTCACTCCGCCGTGTTTCTCAGCGCGCCAGAGTCCGGCCACGACAGGACCCATGTCCCAGGCCTCGATGGTGTCGTCGAACAGAGGCACGCCATGGACGGCAAGGTGGTGGCCCTGGCAGTAGTAGAGCAGCTTGTGGAGCTTCTTCACCGGCATCCCAGGCTGTCGGGCTCGGAGCTCGGCGGCGACGTCATGCGCGGAGACAGACATGGCGGGATGGTATGCCTCCGACGGTTGATGTTGTGGGAGGGCGCTAGCATGGCGGGTTTCGAACATGAGTTCGAGTATGGCGCCGGTACATGGCAGTGGCTAGAGGTCACTCGTCCCACAGTCTCAGCAGGCAGTACTCACCACTGGTGGGGCGGCAGCCGTTGGGGTAGCCGTAGATCATCCGTGGGGGCTGGACCGGCTGAGGCCCTCAAAACGTGCCCCTGAACTGCGGAAACAGTTTCGCAGGACCCTCCTAGCACCGCCGACCGCGGCTACTCGTAGAGCCCCTCGACCCACCATCGCCCTCCCGAGCACGCCAGCAGGACAGCGAGCTGCTGCCCGGTGTCGACCCGGGGACCGGGCTCGACGTCCAGCACGGCCTGTACCCGGGCGTACCGCCGCCCTCCCGCGGGCTCCCACCATCGCTCGACCACCGGCCACGGCCCGGCCCACGCGAGCACCCGGCGGGGCGGACCCTCGCCCACGGCGACCCGGTGCGGGCC
>JALYQB010000385.1 GCA_030856045.1 Actinomycetota bacterium | reverse complement strand
GGTCGGCACGGAGGTCGAACTCGACAGCACCTGCCGGCGCGGGGACGGGGGTCTGTTGCGCCACCGGCACGACCCGCGGTAGCTGGAAGGTCCCCGCGACGTGCGTGCCAGACCCCGCGACGCTCGTACCGCGGTGGATCGCCCCGACGAACCGGAAGTCGTCCCGCAGCAGGGTGGACAGGACGTCAGCAGGCCGCCCCAGCAGGACGTCCCGGATCGCATGCGACACCGCCGGGTCGTCGAACGGGAGCCACGTCCCCTCCGGCGCGAGCACCAGCGAGGCGCTCGCCTGCTGCCCGCCGGGGTCGATCGCCCGCGCATCGATCTTCATCGCCCCCGGCGGGTCGGCACCGGGCTCCCAGGCTGTGAGCACACCGAGGCACTCACCGTCGGGCCGGTGCACCGCTGCGGCCGCTGCGGCGTCCGCGGGCCGCTCGGCGCGGAGCGCGAACCAGCACCAGCTCTCGTCGCGCTCCGTTGCGGCCACTGCTCAGGCCTCGACTCTGGCCATGACGCGGTGATATCCGGTGGCGCCCTCCGGGACGCTCGACCGTTGCTCGGCGATCTGCGGCGCGCCGGCCCCGTCGGTGGCCCGGACGAGCAGCGGGTACTCGCCGGGGCGGTCGGGCCGCCACTCGTAGCGCCACAGCACCCAGGCCAGCGGGCTGCCCGAGTACTCGAGCTGCGCCGGCTGCCAGGCCGCCCCGTCGTCGACACTGACCTCGACCCCGCTCACCCCACGGTTCCCGGCGAAGGCGGTGCCGCGCAGGGTGACGGGAGCGCCGGCCGTCAGCGGGCGGTCGAAACCGGGCTCGGTGAACCGGGAGACGGTGGGGACGACGAAGCTCGGCCCCCACCCCTGCTGCTCGTAGAAGCCCTTCGTCTCCTCGGTCACCAGGTCGATGCGGGTGACCCACTTGACGTTCTTCTCCCCGAACAGGCCGGGCACGATGACACGCGCGGGGAAGCCGTGCCGCTCGGGCAGCGGCTCGCCATTCATCTGGTAGGCCACCAGCGTGGTCGGCTCCATCGCTTTCTCGATCGCGAAGGTGTCGGTGAAGTTGTCCACCCCGCGCAGCAGCACCTCGACGACGCCGGCCTCGGGGCCTGCCTCGGAGATGAGGTCGCGCATCGGCACCCCGACCCACATCGCGTTGCTCTGCAGGCCGCCGCCGATCGCGTTGCTGATGCAGGTCAGCGTGGCCTCCTGCGTGACGCTCGCCATGCCGCGCAGGTCGTCGAAGCCGTAGGTCATGGGCCTCGCCACGGCGCCACCGATCGACAGCCGCCACACCGACGCGCGCACCTTCGGGTCGATGACGTTCTTGGTGACCACGTAGAAGGACTCGTTCGGCGTGATCGGCGTGATACCCGGTCCGTTGAGCTGCATCCCGTCATAGCTGAACGTCGCCTGCCGGTACAGCACCGTGCCGACGCCGCCGGTCGCGATCGCCAACCCTGCGCCGACCCCGCCCGCCAGCACCGCTCTACGCGTGACGGACGAGGCGGCGCCAGGTGGTTCGTTCTTCTGCGGTGCCCCGTGCACCCACCGGACGGTCAGCACCACTGCGGCGGTGAACAGCGCCAGCGTCACGGCGAGCACCAGGATCGTCACCCATCGCGACGGCGAGGGCGACAGCCCGCTGTGACTCGTCGCGAGCACCGGCCACAGCGCCGCGATCAGCACGACGAACAGGACCGCGACAGTGACGATCAGGGTCCGGGTTGCGCGACGGGTGCCACCGGAGCGGACGGCGAGGCGCGCGTAGAGCATGCCCAGCACCACGGCGAGCGCGAGCTGCCCGAGCGTCGGGCCCGCGATCCCGACCTGCTTGAGCTGGTCGTATCCGCCGAAGAACCCGAGGAGGCTGAGGAACTGCTCCACCGGCAACAGTGGCGCGATCCGATCACCGATCAGCTCCGACGGTGGCGCCACCCCCAGCCAGAGCCGGGCGAGGGCCTGCAGCAGCGTGAGGAGCAGACCCGCCACCAGTCCGGCGAGCGCCCCGATGCCGACAGGCCGCCAGCTCGGCGAGTCATTCCGAGCGGACCCTCCGGACTCGTTCAGGGCCGCCGTGGTGGTGTCCATGCCCGACCGTAACCGGGCCGCCACACCCGATGCCCGGTCTCGAAGCGGAAGTAAGCGACGTGTAAGAGCTGGCTGGACCGCCGGTCGCGCTGGCCGTCAGATCCCTGCGCACCGCGGCGCGGTTCACCCCGAGCGGTTGTCCAGGGCGTCGTAGGCGGCGCCGGTGACGAGCGCGTACAGCGCCTTGTGGCCCATGTCGGTGGCGAGTTCGGCGGCGGTCCAGCGCCACGGCCAGTCAGCGATGCCCAACGTCCGGTACAGCACGGCATCCCCCGCCCACATGAGGGCGAAGAAGGCGGCCGACCCCGCCACGCCACGCAGACCCATGCCGGCCAGCACACCGCGCATCGGACCCATGGCCGCACCGTGGGCCCAGTGGGTCGGACCCGACAGCGCCGCCACGGCGTCGGCGTCCGACCGCGAGAGCAGTCGCGCCGCGACCTGCCCCGGCACCGTCGAGGGCGGCCGGCCGGTCACCGACATCTCCGCCTGCTGCGCCAGGGTCATCACCGCGGTCCCGACCACGCCGGCGACCGACCCCCGCAGGACCGTGCGGACGGCGCTCACGCGGCACGCGCCCGTGCCGGGTCCTTGACCACCCACGCCACGACGATCCCCAGCACACCGAGGGTGAGGTGGATGAGGTTGTCGACGACGCTGTAGCCGTGGGCGGGCAGGAGCCCTAACAGGCCCGGGGTGACGAAGCCCAGCACACCGACGAGCAGATAGACGACGCCCAGCACGCCGACGACGGTGCGCACCACGCCCGTGTCCCGGACGCCGAAGCCGACCGCGGCCATCACTCCGCCGGTGAGCAGGTGCACGACGTCCTCGGCGACCTCGATGTTGACCAGGCCCAGCAACGGCTCCTCACCCGCGATCAATCCCACGACCCCGATCAGGATGATCACGATCCCGATCACCTTCGCGTAGGTGCGCACCATCGCAACTCCCCGTGTCGGTGCCGTCGCCGTGCGCGGCAGCAGTGCAGCGACCGTACTGCGCGGAGTTGTCCGGCGCAGCCGGTGAGGGACATGGCACGCACGTGCCTCAGCGTGCTCCAGCCGAACCCTGCCCCGACACACAGCTGCGGCCGGCCTGCCGCTCGGTTTACCCGGCGGCGAACCGGTCAGGTCTGGTGCGGGCGAGCAGTTGTACTCGGCCACCCATGAGCCGACCGCGGCCTGGACTGCCGACTCGGAAGCGAACGTGTTGTGATCGTCGAGCAGCTCCCGACGCAGCGTCTGGTGCCATCGCTCGATCTTCCCGGTGGTGGTCGGGGAAGAGGGCGCCGTCAGCCGGTGGGCGATGCCGTTGTCCCGGCAGATCCGGTCGAACAGCACCTGCCCACCCTTGCCGAAGCGGTCGGTGAACTGCTTGCCGTTGTCGGTCAG
>JALYQB010000798.1 GCA_030856045.1 Actinomycetota bacterium | reverse complement strand
TGACCCGGCGCCCGGGTTGAGTGCCGACACGATCCGAGCCGGCCTGCGTGAGCTGCGGGGTGAGTGAATATGTCGTGGACGCCGCCGCTGCCCTGAGCGCGCTGGGCCGCAAGGACGCCGTCGGCGTCGCGGCGCACAAGCGGATCACCGAGGCGACCTGTCATGCTCCTCATCTCCTCGACGCCGAGGTGGGTCACGTACTGCGCCGTGGTGAACGCGCCGGCGAGATCAGCGAGCAGAGTGCGCGCACCGCGCTGCGCGCACTGCCGGACATGATCGACTATCGCTACCCGCATACCGGGCGGCTGGCGGACCGGGCATGGGATCTACGACACACCATCACCTTTTACGACGGCTTGTACGTCGCGCTGGCCGCGGTTCTGGACGTGCCGCTGCTCACCGGGGACGTCAGACTCAGCAAGGCCCCCGGGCTGTCCTGTCAGGTGACGCTGATCAACTGACCATCACACTGCGTCGGCGGGCTCACCCACACGTACCGACCGATGCAGCGCCGAGACGGCCTGTGGGCGAGTACTGCACTGTGACCACGACTATGACCTCATTGCCTCGATCACCGGCCAAGACGTGGCGGTTTTACGGACGGTTCGGTCCGAAACTGTCGGTGCTTGTCGGCAACATGCGACCATGGTGATGTTCCTCAGATGCGCGGAGGTGAGCTGCGGATGGCGTCGGCTGCCCAGCCCGAGTTGCTCGACCACGTCGGACCGTGGACCGAGCGGGACTACCTCGCACTGCCCGAGGACCGGCGCCGCATCGAGCTGCTCGACGGGGGACTGCTGGTGAGCCCCGCCGCCGGCGGTCGGCACCAGCGGCTGTCGTTCCACCTCTGTGACGCGCTGGGGCGGGCGGCACCGAGCGGGCTGGAAGTGCTGGAAGCCATCAACGTCCGGGCGGGCACCTGGAAGGATTCTGATTCCAGACCTGGCCGTGGTGACCAACCCCGGGGTCGACCTGGCGGTCTGGGACCCGGCCGACGTGGCGATGGTGGTCGAGATCGTGAGCCCAGGCAGTGTCGCGGCTGATCGGGCGATCATGCCGCCGCTGTACTCGGCCGCGCGAATCGAGCACTACCTGCGGATCGAACTCGTGACGCCGGGACCGAGCGCGGTGGCGTACCGATCCGAGCGAGGGCACTACGTGCAGGTCGCCTCCGCCCGGCCCGGGCAGCTCCTGCGCCTGGCCAAGCCGTTCCCGGTCGAGCTCGATCTCGCCGAACTCGCCGCCGCCACCCGCCCGCCAGTCGGACGAACGCCGTAGCACACCGACGACTCACCGGCCGAGTTCTTCGAGTTTCGTGTGCAGTTGCTCTCCCGACGGCGTGACCAGCACGGGGCCGAGAACTGTCGGTGCTCACCAGCAGCATGCGAGCATGGTGTCCCGGCTGTCATCCCAGCTGTGGCACGCCCTGGGGCGGGCCGCGCCGGACTGGTGGAAAGTACTGGAGGCCGTCAACGTCCGGGTGGCACCCGGCCGGATCCTGATCCCCGACCTGGCCGTGGTGACCAACCCCGGGCTCGACCTCGGGCTCTGGGACCCGGCCGACGTGGCGATGGTCGTCGAGATCGTCAGCCCGGGCAACGCCGCGGCTGACCGGGCGATCAAACCGGCGCTCTACGCGGCCGCGGGGATCGAATACTACCTGCGGATCGAACTCGACAAGCCGGGACCACGTTCGGTGGCGTACCAGTCGCAACGCGGACACTACGTGGAGGTCAGGTCATCACGGCCGGGCGAGCTGATGCGGCTGGCTGAACCCTTCCCCGCCGAGCTCGACCTCGCTGCGCTCGCCGCCGCCACCCGCCCACCCGGCTGACCCCACTGCGGCCTACGACCGAGGTTCGATCCGACGATCGCCGTCCGCACCATCGCGCTGGTTCCGCGCCGCCCGCGCGCCAGCTCAGAGGTCGATCGCGACCCGGAGCAGCGCGTCGACTTGTTCGAGGACGGCGGGGTCGGCCAGGCCGTAGGATTGCGTCAGGGCGCCGCGGTAGACCCTGCTCACCGTCGATGAGGACCGGCACGACCAGCAGCAGGGGTCCGGGGTCCTCGGCGTCGGCCTCGACTCCGTAGAGCATCGTCACGCCCTGATCGATCAGGGTCTGGGAGGTCACCAGCAAGATCACCCGGTCCCGAAGCGACGACGGGGATCTCCACAGCTCACTCCGCTGCACGCTGCTCTCCGCCGTCACGCCCCATGGCGAGCTCGTCCTCGTCGAGCGCGGCGGTGCGCTCGTCGGCCTGCGCCTGCTGCTCGGGAGACAGTCGGGATTGCTGGGAGGACCAGGCGTGTTGCCGTACGAGACGCGATATCCACGCGGACAACGACATATCTTCGATCTCCGCGGCGCGGCGCGCGAGCAGCAGAGATCCAGCGTCCATGCTCAAGCTGACTTTCTCAGTTGATGCCACCAAGTGATCGTACCAAGTAGTAGCGTTGTTCGTGCGCGCCGGCAAGGACCCGCGACCGGTGTCCAGCCTGCGTGAGGCCGTGCTGGGCGGTGGTGGAAGGTGACCCCGCGAATCGTGCGGCGGGATTGCGGCTGAGGATCTCGGCGGCCTCGTAGACCTTCTCGGCGGCTTAGAACTCCCCCTCAGCATTGATGATCTTCGCGGGCCGCTCGCGTTCGGCCTCGGCCTGGCGGGCCATCGCCCGCTGCATCGCCTCCGGGATCTCGACGTCCTTGATCTCGACCGTGGTCACCTTGATGCCCCAGGGCTCGGTCTGCTCGTCGATGATGCGCTGCAGGCTGTTGTTGAGCTGGTCGCGCTCCGCGAGCAGGGCATCGAGGTCGGCCCGGCCGAGCACGGACCGCAGCGTCGTGGTCTGGGCGATCTGGGAGGTGGCGACCGGGTAGGTCTCGACTTCGGCGGCGGGTCGGTGGTGTAGGCCCGGTAGGCCAGGAAGCCGAGCACCGCGACACCGCACAGCACCACGAGCGCGGCGGCCTGCACCCAGGTCCGCGACACGAGCAGCGCGCGCCGGGCGTCTGGCGACCGCCGGGAGGACATCACCCTGTGCCACGCCTACCTCCAAGGTCTGATCCGAAAGGCTTCGCGGGC
>JALYQB010000754.1 GCA_030856045.1 Actinomycetota bacterium | reverse complement strand
GACGGCGGCCGGCGCGCGCATGACCCTCGGGTGCAGCGCCGGCGGGGTGATCGGCGACGGTCGCGGGGTGGAGGCCACGGGGGCGGTCGCCGCGTGGGCCGCGGTGCTCCCCGACGTGGAATGCAGGCCGTTCCATCTCGAGGTGCCGCGCAACGACGGCGGGCTCGTCGTCGCGGGCCTCCCGCAGCGCCGCGACGACGACGCGGTGGCAGTGCTGCTCGCGGACCCGTACACGTTTCCCGCGGGCCCGTTCGTGGAGCGCTCCCACCGTGTGCTCGACGAGCTGCCGCTGGTCGGCGGGCTCGCGAGCGGGCCCCACGGCCCCCGCTCGACCCGGCTGTTCGTCGACGGGGCCGTCCACGAGAGCGGCGCGGTCGGTGTCGTGCTGTCCGGCCCGGTGGGGGCGCGCACGCTGGTGAGCCAGGGGTGCCGTCCGATCGGCCCCACGATGGTCGTGACCGCCGCCGAAGGCAACCTGCTGCTCGAGCTCGCAGGGCAGCCCGCCTACCGCAGGCTCGAGGAGGCACTCGCCGACCTGCCGCCCGCGGAGCGGATGCTCGCCGCCCGCGGCCTGCACCTCGGCATCGCGATGGACGAGTACGCCGAGGAGCACGGGCGCGGTGACTTCCTCATCCGCGGCATCGTCGGCGTCGACGCGGCGAGGGGCGCCGTCGCGGCAGGCGAGGTCGTCGAGGTCGGACGGACGGTGCGCTTCCAGGTGCGCGACGCCGCCGCCGCAGACGAGGACCTCGCGGAGGTGCTCTCCGGGTTCCGCGGCGCGGGACGGGTGGAGGGCGCGCTGCTGTTCTCGTGCAACGGCCGGGGCGCGGCGCTCTTTCCCGACGCCGACCACGACGTGCGCGCGGTGCGCCGCGCGCTGGGCACCGCGGGTGTCGCCGGGTTCTTCGCCGCCGGGGAGATCGGCCCCGTCGCGGGGCGCAACCACCTGCACGGCTTCACCGCGTCGATCCTCGCTTTCGGGTCCTGAGCCGGTCAGGCCGTCGCTGCGGTCGAGCAGCCGGCGCCGGCGAGGGTCCCGCCGCGTTCCGGCAGAGGCCGCGACACACACCGTCGAGATCCACCACCCGCCCGTGGGGCTCCGGTACCAGGTGCACGAGGGCGATCGTCGCACCCGCGCGGTTCCTGTCACCGTCCGGCGGCCCACGCGGTGAGGTCGTCCGCGGACCAGGTGTTGACGATCCGGTCGGTGGGGACACCGCAGTCGGCGGCGCGCTCGCACCCGTAGGGCTGCCAGTCGAGCTGGCCGGGGGCGTGGGCGTCGGTGTCCACGGCGACCAGGCACCCCGCCGCGACGGCCTGGCGGAGCAGCCGCTTCGGCGGGTCGAGCCGCTCGGGCCGCGAGTTCACCTCGACGGCGACGCCGTGCTCGGCGCAGGCCGCGAACACCGCGTCCGCGTCGAACTGCGACTCCGGACGGCCGCGGCCGGTGACCAGGCGCCCGGTGCAGTGGCCGAGGACGTCGACGTGCGGGTTGCGGACCGCGGCGAGCATCCGCGGGGTCATCTCGGCGCTCGGCATCCTGAGCTTGGAGTGCACCGACGCGACCACGACGTCCAGCAGCGTCAGCAACTCGTCGGACTGGTCGAGCGCGCCGTCGAGCAGGATGTCCACCTCGATGCCGGTCAGGACCCGGAACGGTGGCCCCGGATCGTTCGAGAGAGCCTCGTTGAGGGTCGCAACGACGTCGAGCTGGCGGCGGAGCCGGTCGGCGGACAGTCCGTTGGCGACCGTCAGCCGAGGTGAGTGGTCGGTGAGCACGAGGTACTCGTGCCCCAGCTCGCGGGCCGCGAGTGCCATCTCCTCGATCGGCGAGCCCCCGTCGGACCAGTCGGAGTGGGTGTGGCAGTCCCCGCGCAGCGCCGCCCGCACCGCAGCCGCCTCGCCCGTCAGCTGGGGGCCCGTCTCCCCCGTGGTGCCCTCCAGCTTCCGGAGGTACTCCGGCGTCTCACCGGCCAGTGACTCGGTGACCACCCGCGCCGTGACGTCCCCGAGACCCTGCAGCGCCGTGAGGGTGCCGGCGGCGGCGCGCTGCTCGAGGTCGTCGCGCCCGTCGAGGGCCGCTGCGGCGGTGCGGAACGCGCGCACCCGGTAGGTCGCCTCGCGGGCGCGCTCCAGCAGGAACGCGATGCGCCGTAGGTCGGCGACGGGGTTCCGGGCCACGTCCCGATCGTGCCACTCCGCCACTGGCTGCTACCCGGAGCCATGCGGCAGTGTCGGGAGACGGTGCAGCGTCACGTCGTGCAGGGCGCCGTCCACTGCGCGCGCGGTGAGGTAGGTGCAGTGCGGCTGCCGGCGCCGGTCGGTGGGCGAGCCGGGGTTGAGCAGCCGCAGTCCGTTGGGCGCAACGCTGTCCCACGGCATGTGGCTGTGCCCGAACACGAGGACGTCCGTGTCGGGGTACGCGCGGGCGCAGCGCTCCTCGCGCCCCCGCGCCTGCCCCGTCTCGTGCACGAGCACGAACCGCACGCTCTCGAACTCCGCGCACGCGACCTCGGGCAGGCGATCCCGCAGCTCGGGGCCGTCGTTGTTGCCCCACACCCCGACAACCCGCCGCACCCGTTCCTTCAGCGCGTCGAGCAGCGCCACGTCCAACCAGTCCCCCGCGTGCAGCACCACGTCGACGGCGTCGACCGCGGCCCAGACCTGCGGGGGCAGGTCGCGGGCGCGGGTGGGTACATGGGTGTCGGCGACGATCAGCAGGCGCATCAGCTGGAATCATCCCCGGCAGGCCGACGAGCTGCTCGTCGACGACGGCGCGGTCGCCCGGACGCCGCGGACGAGAAGCGGCCCCACCACGGTCAGTGATGGGGCGCTCGGTCGTGCCGGGGTCAGATCACTTCTTGAAAGCTTCCTTCACCTTGCTCGCAGCATCCTGCAGTTTGTCCTTGAACTGCGCACCTTCCTTCTGGCCCTGGCCTTCGGCCTGCAGCTGCTCGTCGCCGGTGGCACGGCCAGCGGTCTCCTTGAGCTTGCCGGTGCTCTCGTCGATCTTGTTGTTGAGCTTGTCCTCATTGGCCATGGTGCCGGGATACCCCGAGTCACCGCGATCGAAACGCCCGGAAACGCAACCGACCGGCTCGGGGACTACGCAGCGGCGTGCCAGGAGACTAATGTTCGTGCCCACCGATCCATGATCACGGACCGGCCGTCGCCCGGAAGGAGCCCCACGTGTTGTTGCGCCGCGTCGCACGCCCCCTGCTCGCCGCGATTTTCGTCTCGGGAGGGATTCAAGAGCTGTTGGACCCGGACCAGAAGGCCAAGGCCGCCACGCCGTTGATCGAGAAAGGCCTGGAGGTGCTGCCCGTCGACCGCTTCGCGGATCCCGCGACGATGGTGCAGGCCGACGCGGCGATGAGGATCGGCGCGGGCCTCCTGCTGGCATTCGGCAAGGCACCGCGGTTCGCCGCCACGGCACTGGCCGCGAGCCTCATCCCTACAACCGCGATTGCGCACCCGTTCTGGGAGGCCAACTCCATCCAACGCGGCGGGCAGCAGACGCAGTTCCTCAAGAACGCCGGCCTGCTGGGCGGGCTGCTGCTCGCCGCGGCCGACACGGGCGGCAAGCCGTCGGTCGGCTGGCGGGCCCGCCGCGCGAAGAAGGACGCCGCCCGCGCGGCCAAGGCCGCGAAGCTCGCCCGCAAGGGGAGGAAGGCGCTCAAGCGCTGACTCGTCCCGATGGGCTCGGCTACCTGATCCTGTACGTCACGGACCTGCCGGCGTCCGTCGCTTTCTACCGTGACGTCGTGGGGCTGGAGCACCGCTTCACCGACGCCGGGTACGCCGAGTTCGCGTCCGGTCCGACGCGGTTCGCGCTCTACGAGCGCCGCCGCGCCGCGTGGCTGACCGGACGCGAACCGGCGCCCGGACCCGCCGGTGAGGTGGTCTTCGTCGTGCCCGACGTCGACGTCGAGGCGCACCGGCTCACCGAACTCGGCGTCCCCGGACCGGGCAGTCCCACATCAGCGCCGGGAGCCACCCATCGGGCTCGCAGGCGTCGCCGGAGCGCTCGCCGACTGGGAGGACCTCGAGGCCGACGTCGTCCACGTCTACGAGGTCCGGCGGGCTTCGACGGACCGGCCTGCGCCGGACCTAGGCTGATGTACGGTGGCCGAACCGGACCTGCGGGGATCGTCGAGGCCGTCGGCGACGGGGTGTCCGATGTGGCGCCCGGTGACTTCGTCATCCTCAACTGGCGTGCCGTCTGCGGCCGCTGCCGGGCCTGCAAGCGCGGGCAGCCGTGGTACTGCTTCGACACCCACAACGCGGCCCAGCCGATGACGCCGGCCGATGGCACCGCGCTGTCCCCGCGCTCGGCATCGGCGCGTTCGCCGAGCAGACCCTCGTCCATAGTGGCCAGTGCGCGAAGGTGAACCCGGCCGCGAGCCGGAGGTCGAGACCGAGGTCCGCACCGGGACGGGGACTCCACCACCGTCGACACCGAGTCACCGCATCTGGCCGACTGGATCGCCCGGTGGCGCCGCTGCACGAGTGATCCCGCCAGGAGGTCGGTGTAGCAGGAAGCCGTGATGACGAATCACGCATCATCGCGGCGCCGTGATGCGTTTCGAGTGATCAGAGCTTTCACCTCACGTCTCCCGCCGAGGTGACCTAGCGTGACACTCCCCCTCCGCGCCGACGTCAGCCGGCCGTCTGCTCGAACGCAACGGTGAGGCAGGCGAGGCGCCCACCGGCGGTGCCGGCCTCGCCCGGGCCGGTCTTGGTGCCCATCTCGTGGACGACCACCGAGCCGGGTGCGCGCTCGGCGAAGCCGAACCGGACCTCCGCGGTCGCGGAGCCCGCACCCTCGGCGTCGGTAGTGAGGTCCAGCCAGATCTCGTTCGCTGGATTGGCGAAGGCGGGGTCGACCGACGGCTTCACCGGGTCCTGCTCGTTCTGGAAGTGCCCGCCGGCGGCGTCGCCCGTCTCACCACAGGGGTTGACGTGGGTGTGCGCGCCGTACTCGCGGTTCGGCTCGAAGCCGGACACGGTCAGCTCGACCATGGTGCCGCCCTCGGCGGGGGTGGAGTTCACTGTCATCTCGGCACCGATGGGCGCGAGAGCCTCGTCGTAGGTGTAGGCGCCGTCGGCCTGGCCGGGAGCCGCGAGGGTCCCGGTCTGCTCGACGCCTCCGGAACCGCAGGCGGACAGGCCGGCGGTGAGGGCGACGAGCAAGCACGCGGCGGGCGAGGAGCGGCGGGCGCGAGTAATCATGCAGTGACTATAGGTGTCAACCACACCACCACCGGATCGGGCCAAGCTCCCGCACTGAGTTTGTATGATGTGCCGAGCAGTCAGGTTTTTGCAATGCTGCACGATCAACTCGCAGACCGTGGGCGCGCTCGAGCGCGGTGACCATTCTCCAGCCTGCATCTCGCCTTCCGGATCTGACTGCTACCCGACGAGGACACCCCATGACCGACTCCTTCGAGATCGACCGGGTCAGCAAGCGCTACGGCGACGTGGTCGCGCTGGCCGACATGACCTTCGACGTCCGCGCCGGGGAGCTGTTCGGGTTCGTCGGCTCCAACGGTGCCGGCAAGACCACCACGATGCGGATCGCCCTCGGTGTGCTCGGTGCGGACGCGGGCGAGGTGCGGTGGCGCGGCGCGCCGGTCGACCTCGACACCCGCCGCCGCATCGGTTACATGCCCGAGGAGCGCGGCCTCTACCCGAAGATGCCGGTACGCGACCAGCTCGTCTACCTCGCGCGGCTGCACGGCCTGCGCGCCACGGCCGCGCGGGCCGCGACCGACTACTGGACGGAGCGGCTCGGGGTAGCGCAGCGACGCACCGACGCGGTGGAGAAGCTGAGCCTCGGCAACCAGCAGCGGGTGCAGCTTGCGGCCGCGCTGGTGCACGACCCCGAGGTGCTCGTGCTCGACGAGCCGTTCTCCGGCCTCGACCCGGTCGCGGTCGAGGTGATGAGCGGGGTGCTGCGCGAGAAGGCCGCCGCGGGTGTCCCGGTGATCTTCTCAAGCCACCAGCTCGACCTCGTCGAGCGGCTCTGTGACCGCGTCGGCATCGTCGCGGCGGGCAGGATGGTCGCCGTCGGGACGGTCGACGAGCTACGCCAGGGCGGGCGCTCCCAGCTCGCCGTGCACGCCCCTGCCGCGCCGGCCGGCTGGGCCGCGGGCCTACCCGGTGTGCGCGAGGTGTCCCACGAGGACGGCCGCACCGTGCTGGAGCTCGGCGACGGCGCCGACGACCAGGCCGTGCTCGCGGCCGCCACCGCCACCGGACCGGTCCACGAGTTCGCCCGCCACCGCCCGTCCCTGACGGACCTGTTCCGAGAGGTGGTCACGGCATGAGGCCGCTGCGCACGGTCGCGCTCGTCGCCCGCCGGGAGTTCGACTCCCGCGTACGCACCAAGTCGTTCGTCATCGGCCTGCTCGTCACGGTTGTGCTGCTCGGGGCCATCACGGTGGGGCCCGCGCTGCTCGCTGACGACGACGGGCAGCGCCTCGGGCTCGTCGGGTCCGGCCCCGACCCGGCGCTGCTCACGACGTCGGCCGAGCAGTCGGGCCTCAAGCTGGTGCCCGTCGAGGTGGCCGACGAGCGGACCGCCCGCCGGCAGGTGGCCGACGGCGAGCTCGACGCCGCCCTCGTCGGCACCCGCATCGTGGTCGAGAACGAGTTCGACCCCGTGCTGCGGGGCGTGCTGGAGGGCGCGCTCACGCAGAGCGCGGTCGCGGCGGCGCTCGCCGACCGTGGCGTCGACCCCCAGGTGCTCTCGACCGCGGTCGAGGGCGCCGCACTCCAGGTGACCGCGCTCGACCCGCCGCAGCCCCAGGCCGCCGAGCGCACCGGCATCGCGTTCATCGTCGTCGTGGTCATGTACTTCCAGCTGCTCACGTTCGGCATCGCCGTCGCGATGGGGGTGGTGGAGGAGAAGACCAGCCGGGTGGTCGAGGTGCTGCTGTCGACGATCCGGCCGTGGCAGCTGCTGCTGGGCAAGGTGCTCGGCATCGGCGCGGCGGGGCTGGTGCAGCTCGTGGTGCTCGGCGCCGTCGGTCTCGGGGTCGGCACCGCCACCGGCGTGATCACCCTGACCGGAACCGCGGTGTCGGTGTTCCTCGCGAGCCTCGGGTGGTTCCTGCTCGGGTTCCTGTTCTTCGCCGTGCTCTACGCCGCCGCAGGCGCGCTGGTGTCCCGGCAGGAGGAGCTCAACGCGGTCACCACGCCGATGACGCTGCTGATCCTCGCGCCGTTCTTCGTGGCGATCTACTCGGTGCAGTCCCCCGGCGGCGGCCTCGCGGAGACCCTCGCGTGGGTGCCGCCGTTCTCCCCGATCCTCATGCCGATCCAGCAGGCGTCCGGGGAGGCCGGCCTCGGGCTCACGGTCCTGGCCGTCGC
>JALYQB010000717.1 GCA_030856045.1 Actinomycetota bacterium | reverse complement strand
GCGACGGCGCGCCCGTGCTCGTCGCGCACAGCACGGCGGCCTTCGCGGCACCCCGGCTCGACGACAGGGCCGCGGCTGTCGACCCGCTGCTCGCAGCGCTGCAGGAGGTCCTCGGGCCACTCGGCGAGCCGGAGTTCACCCACGTGCACCGGTGGAGCTTCGCGCGCCCCGGCAGCGAGCGCGCGGAGCCATTCCACCTCGACGCCGACGGCATCGGCTTCGCGGGGGACGGCTGGGGCAGCCCGCGGGTCGAGACCGCGTGAGGGTCGGGCACGCTGCTCGGGCAGGCACTGCTGGAGCGAATGACACCCTGATCGCTCGGCGAGGTCGGGGTCAGCGGGTGTCGCTACGAGCTGAACGCCTCCAGCGGCGGGCAGGAGCACATCAGGTTGCGGTCGCCGTGCGCGCCGTCGATCCGGCGTACCGGGGGCCACACCTTGGGACCCCGCGCGGGGAACACGGCGAGCTCCCGGCTGTACGGGTGGTCCCACTCCCCCGCCAGGCACGCCGCGGTGTGCGGCGCACCGCGCAGCGGGTTGTCGTCCTCCGGCCACTCGCCCGCGCCGACCCGGTCGATCTCGCGGCGAATCGCGATCATGGCGTCGCAGAAGCGGTCCAGCTCGGCGAGGTCCTCGCTCTCGGTCGGCTCGACCATCAGCGTGCCCGCGACCGGGAACGACATCGTCGGCGCGTGGAGCCCGTAGTCGATGAGCCGCTTCGCGACGTCGTCGACGGTGACGCCGGTGGCCTTCGTCAGCGGGCGTAGGTCGAGCACGGCCTCGTGCGCGACGAGCCCGTCGCGCCCGCTGTAGAGCACCGGGTAGTGGTCCCCTAGCCGGCGCGCGACGTAGTTCGCCGCAGCCACCGCGGTCAGCGTCGCACGACGCAACCCGTCACCGCCCATCATCCGCACGTACGCCCAGGAGACCGGCAGGATCGACGCGCTGCCCTCCGGAGCGGCGGAAACCGGCCCCACGGGCGAGTCCGGCGCGGTCTCCAGGTGGCCGGGCAGGAACGGCGCGAGGTGCGCCCGCACACCGATCGGACCAACCCCGGGCCCGCCGCCGCCGTGCGGGATGCAGAACGTCTTGTGCAGGTTCAGGTGGCTCACGTCGGCGCCGAACCGGCCCGGCCGCGCGAGCCCGAGCAGCGCGTTGAGGTTGGCGCCGTCGACGTACACCTGCCCCCCGGCGTCGTGCACGAGCGAACACACCTCGCCGATCGTGTCCTCGTACACGCCGTGGGTCGACGGATAGGTGATCATGATGGCGGCGAGGTCCTCGCGGTGCTCGGCCACTTTCGCCCGCAGGTCATCGAGGTCGACGTCCCCGCCCCGCGCCGTGGCGATCACCACCACGCGCAACCCGGCCATCACCGCGGACGCGGCGTTGGTGCCGTGCGCGCTCGCGGGGATGAGGCAGATCTCTCGACGATCGGAACCCTGGGACCGGTGGTACGCGCGGATGGCGAGCAGGCCGGCGAACTCGCCCTGGCTGCCCGCGTTCGGCTGCAGGCTCACCTCGTCGTACCCGGTGAGCGCGGCAAGCCAGCGCTCAAGGTCGGTGACGACCTCGAGCAGCCCTGCGGCGTCGGCGCGGGGCGCGAACGGGTGCAGCTCCGCGAACTCCGGCCACGTCACCGGCTCCATCTCCGCGGTGGCGTTGAGCTTCATCGTGCAGGAGCCCAGCGGGATCATGCTGCGATCGAGCGCCAGGTCCTTGTCGGACAATGCCCGCAGGTAGCGCAGCAGCGCGGTCTCGCTGCGGTGGGTGTGGAAAACCGGGTGGGTCAGGAAGTCGGACGTGCGGTACAGCGCGGGGGGCAGTGCGTCAGGGGTGTGCTGGTCGAGGGTGTCGGCATCCGACACGGTCACGCCGAACGCCTCCCACACGAGCGCCAGATGTGCGCGGGTGGTGGTCTCCGCACAGCTGATGCCGACGACGTCAGCGTCGACGCGACGCAGGTCCACACCCCGCTCCCGGGCAGCCCGCACGACGTCGTCCGCACGGCCGGGGACGCGGACCGCGACGGTGTCGAAGAACTCGCGGTGCACGACCTCGTGTCCGGCGTCGCGCAGCCCCGCGGCGAGGACCGCGGCCATCCGGTGCGTGCGGGTCGCGATGGACATCAGCCCTTCGGGCCCGTGGTACACGGCGTACATCGAAGCCATCACCGCGAGGAGCACCTGCGCGGTGCAGATGTTGCTCGTCGCCTTCTCGCGGCGGATGTGCTGCTCCCGGGTCTGCAGCGCGAGCCGGTACGCGGGCGCGCCATCCGCATCGACGGACACCCCGACGAGCCTGCCCGGCAGCTGACGCTCGAGGCCCTGGCGCACTGCGAGGTAGGCGGCGTGTGGGCCCCCGTAACCCATGGGCACCCCGAATCGCTGGGTGGAGCCGACGGCGGCGTCGACACCGATCTCCCCCGGCGGCCGGAGCAGGGTCAGGGCGAGCGGGTCGGCCGCCACGGCGACCATCGCGCCGCGGCGGTGCGCCTCTTCGACGAGGCCCTCGTGGTCGCGGACGGCACCGGAGGCACCGGGGTAGGCGAGCAGCACACCGAAACAGTCACCGTCGGGCAGGCCGCCGGTCAGGTCCGCGACGTCCAGTTCGATGCCCAGCGGCTCGGCGCGGGTGGCCAGCACGGCGAGGGTCTGCGGGAGGGTGTCGGCGTCCACGACGAACCGGGGCGACCGTGCCCGCCCTGCACGGCGCAGCAGCGTCATCGCCTCGGCCACGGCGGTGGCCTCGTCGAGCATCGACGCGTTCGCCACGGGCAGCCCGGTGAGGTCCGCGACCATGGTTTGGAAGTTGAGCAGCGCTTCGAGCCTGCCCTGCGAGATCTCCGGCTGGTAGGGCGTGTACGCGGTGTACCAGGCCGGGTTCTCGAGCACGGATCGGCGGATCACCGGCGGGGTCACGGTGCCCGAGTAGCCGAGCCCGATCATGGGGACCGCGGGGCGGCAGCGG
The DNA here is from genome assembly GCA_030856045.1 of Actinomycetota bacterium. Taxonomy (GTDB): domain Bacteria; phylum Actinomycetota; class Actinomycetes; order Mycobacteriales; family Pseudonocardiaceae; genus JALYQB01. The sequence goes on along the minus strand of JALYQB010000717.1, from coordinate 8,738 downwards.
GCCGCGCGCTCCCGCAGCTCGGCGAGGGCCTGGACCTCGGTGGCAGGTTCCGGCAGCTCGGGCACGGCGCTGCGGTCGAGCAGTCCCGGCGGCAACGCGCGCTCCGCGAGCTCCTCGAGAGAACCGACGCCGATGACGTCGAGCATCCGGGACAGGTCGGCGGGACCCGGCCCGACGTGCCGGTCGGCGAACGGGATGCCGTGCTCGAGCGCGGCGAGCGGGAGCCGGTCTGGCGATCGCATCAGGCGGACCTCACAGGGGAACAAGGCGCCGGGCGGGGTGCCCGGTGCGCCCTCCCCCTCTGTCCGTGCCCGCCGGAGCGGACGCCTGAGAGATTCACCGGTCCAGGTCGGCCCCGGCTTTCCCCGTCGGCGGGCGGCTCGTGCCACCGCTTTCCAGAGGCGTCTGCACCGCGCGGTCCTGGTCGCCTGAGAGGTTCCGGGGAGGATTTGCTCCTTCGGCGCCCGGGTCGTGTCGTCCCGGGACTCTCCCGCGCGGGCTTCATCGACTGCGCTCCCAGGTTACCCCGCGGCGGCGGCCGCTGTCCGCACCCTCCGCCGGTCCACACTCAGCAGCGTGTCGGGCCACCGGGCGAGCAGCAGTGTCGCGACCACGAACCCGCTGTCGCGCAGCAGGTCCGCGGTGTACTTCGTCGGCTCACCGGAGGCCAGCGGGCCGCCCTCGGAGAAGCAGCCGCAGTCGATCCGCAACCCACGCGCGGCCGCGGACACGATCCCGATGATGAACACCACGTTCACCGCCACCGAGAACAGTGCGGTGGGCCGGGTGAAGGCACCGACGAGGAACAGCACGCCCATCGTCAGCTCCACCACCGGCAACGCGTACCCGACCGGCACCACGAGCGCCGCGGGCAGCAGCTCGTAGGCGCGCACCGACATGACCGCCGCATCGAGGTCCTGCACCTTCCACGCCCCGGCGACCAACCACACCGCGGCGATGAGCAGCCGCAGCACCGTCCGCGCCGCAGCCCACCACATCGACACGAGGCCTCCGCTGCCCGTCAGCTGATGCGACGCGTGCGGCGACGCTGGGTGAGCTCGTCCTCCGGCGCGACCGCGGCCTCGCCGCCGTCCGCACGCTCCGCGGGGAAGCGGTGGATGGAGCCGACGATCTCGCGCATCGCGCCGCTGACGGCGATGCCGAAGACGCCCTGCCCGCCCTGGAGCAGGTCCACGACCTCCTCGGGCGAGGTGCACTCGTAGACCGTGGTGCCGTCGCTGAACAGCGTGATCCGAGCGAGGTCGTGGACGCCGTGGCGGCGTAGGTGTTCGACCGCGACGCGGATGTTGTGCAGCGAGACCCCGGTGTCGAGCAGCCGCTTGACCACCTTCAGGACCAGGACGTCCTTGAACGAGTACAACCGCTGGCTGCCCGAGCCGGAAGCGCCGCGGATCGCGGGCACCACCAGCCCGGTGCGGGCCCAGTAGTCGAGCTGGCGGTAGGTGATCCCGGCGATCTGGCATGCGGCCGGGCCGCGGTACCCGACGAGCTCGTCCGAGATCACCCCGTCCGGGCCTGAGACGGCGGAGTCGGGGAACAGCGTGCCCTGGTCGGACGGGGCATCCGCCCCGCTCGGCGGTTCGTCGACCACCCGTGCCTCCCACCGCCTGCGACCGGTCGCGCCGCGAGACGAATCACACGCGCGCGATTTCCTGCTCCGAACGGTAGGGGCGACCCGCTGCCGGGTCAACGCGACGCGCGGACTGTCGACCTTCAGTTGAGGGTGAGATGAGCTCGGTTCATGTATCCGCTCCGCGACAGCGTCCATGTATCCGCTCCGCGGAAGCGTCCATGTATCCGCTCCGCGGAAGCGTCTATGTATCCGCTCCGCGGAAGTCCTCCGGGGAGACCTGGTCGAGGAATTCGCGGAACTTCTCGACCTCGTCCTCCTGCTCATCCGGGATGATCAGCCCAGCCTCGGAGAGGACATCCTCCTCGACATGGATCGGCACCCCGACACGCAACGCCAGGGCCACCGAGTCGCTCGGCCGGGCGGACACCCGGATGTCCCCGTCGAAGACCAGCTCGGCGAAGAAGGTGCCTTCCTGGAGCTCGGTGATCCGCACCTGCTGCAGATCGCGACCGAGTGCCGCGATCACGTCCTTCAGCAGGTCATGGGTCATGGGCCGGGCCGGCTGGACACCCTGCTGCTCCAGCGCGATGGCCGTCGCCTCGCCGGACCCGATCCAGATCGGCAGGTAACGTTCGCCCTCGGTCTCCCGCAGCAGCAGGATGGGCTGGTTCGCCGGCAGCTCCACCCGGACCCCGACGACACGCATCTCGCTCATCGCGCTCCCTCCTGCTGCACGCCACACCGTGGGTGTGCCTCGAGGATCGTCGTCCCTACAACCGTTGTCTCCGCAGCGGTTCGGCGCCCGCCGCCGCTATGCGCGACGCTACACGCGGGACCCCTCCGCCGCCGAGGGCACGGGCCGCCCGGATCGCTTCAGGCGCCGAGCACACTCCGCAGCCCGGTCTTCACGAGCAAGGTGTGCAGCCGCACGGAGAGCACCGCGAGCTCGCGCGCCATCTCGTCGGCCCGCTGGCGCGCGTCCGGGTCCCTTCCACGGCTGACCGGGGAGACGATCTGCTCCAGCATCCCGACCTCGCGGTCCGCGGCGGCGCGGAAGGCGCGCAGGTGACGCGCCTCGAGCCCGAACTCGGTCATCGCCCGAGCCGTGCGGGCGAGGAGCAGCGCGTCCGCGTCGTAGAAGCCCGCGGCGCCCGGCTTGATCACTCCGAACCGCTCGAGCTCGGCGAGCGCCACAGCCGTGATCCCCGCCTCCTCGAGCAGCTCTTCCTGCGTGATCCGCACGGAGTCGGTCGTCGCGAAGTCGTCCACCCGGGTCGGGGCGTCGGTCACCCCGACCAGCAGGCGCGGCCTCGTGGGGCCGCCGGGGCCCGGGCCGCGGTCCATCGCCTCCAGCTGCTCCTTGATCACCTTGAGCGGGAGGTAATGGTCCCGCTGCGCGGCAAGGACGTACCGCAACCGCTGGACGTCGGCCGAGGAGAACTGCCGGTATCCGCTCGCGGTGCGGTCCGGGCTCACCAGGCCCTCGGACTCCAGGAAGCGGATCTTGGAGATGGTGACGTCGGGGAACTCGGGGCGCAGCTGCGCCAGGACCGATCCGATGCTGGCCCCGCCACTGCGGGGCGCTCCTGCGGCGGTCACCGCCGCCCCTGGTCAGCCCCTTGACCACCGCTGCGGGGACCGGTCAGGAACACCAGCCGGAACTTGCCGATCTGGACCTCGTCCCCGTTGGCCAGAACAGCGGTGTCCACCGGCTCGCGGTTGACGTAGGTTCCGTTCAAGCTGCCCACATCGACCACGACGAAGTCGTCGCCCTCACGGCGGAACTCCGCGTGGCGGCGTGACACGGTCACGTCATCGAGAAAGATGTCGCTTTCCGGGTGCCGACCGGCACTGGTGGTGTCCTGATCCAGGAGGAACCTCGACCCGGCGTTAGGCCCGCGCTTGACGACGAGCAGCGCGGAGCCCGACGGCAGCGCATCGACACCGGCGACGGGCGGCTCCGGGGCGGTCTCGCTGCTCTCGGTCTCGAGGAAGTCCGCTCGGAAGACCGAGGTCTGTTCCGGGCTCCGCTCCGGCGGGACACCGGGCCCGTCGTTCGTGCTCACCTGGGCGCTCCTCCTGGGACGGCTGCTGATCGAGGTGACAACGTACCGTGCCCGTCGCGGCTTCCGCGGGCGGCGTCCTCGGATTGCGAATCCCTACTGCACGATGACCGCGCGGTAGCCGTCGGCGTCGAGCAGCGAGTCGAGCGAGACCGGGTCCGACACCCGGATCTCGATCATCCAGCCGGCTCCGTACGGGTCGGAGTTGACCAGTTCCGGCGCACTGTCGAGCGTCTCGTTGCGGGCCACCACCTCGCCGGCGAGCGGCGCGAAGACGTCCGAGACGCTCTTGGTCGACTCGACCTCCCCGACCGCGGAGCCGGGTCCGACGGACGCACCCGCGTCCGGGAGCTGCACGAAGACGACGTCGCCGAGCTGTTCCTGCGCGTAGTCGGTGATGCCGACGCGCACGGTGTCCTCACCCGTGGACCGCACCCACTCGTGCTCCCGGGTGTACCTGAGATCCTCGGGGACCACCGGCACTCCTTCCTCGATGTTGATGCCTCGACCCTGCCAGGGCCGGGGCGAGCGTATTGGGGCTGCGCGACGGGTGTCCACCGCTCAGGTCGGACGCCACCGCGGCGCGCGCAGCGCGGCGACGACCTGCAGCAGGTAGAGCACCCCCGACCACACGTACAGCCCCCCACCCCAGGCGGTGAGGGCGTATGCGACCGGGAGCACGACCGCGCCGAGTGTCCCCGAGGTGTTGTCCGCGAGCAGCAGCAGCGGGAAGGCGTAGAGCAGGTTGAACGTGGCCGCCTTGCCCAGGTAGTGCACCTCCGGTGGGTGGAACCCTCGGCGGCGCAGCAGCGGGAGGCAGGCGCCGAGCACCACGTCGCGCCCCACGAGCACCGCGATGACCCACCACGGCAGGATGTCGCGGATCCCGAATGCGGCGAGCGTGGCGAGGGTGTAGATCCGGTCCACCGCCGGATCGAGCACCGCGCCGAGCTTGCTGGCCTGGTCGAGCCAGCGCGCGAGCTTCCCGTCCAGCCAGTCGGTGGCGCCGCTGACCATGAGCACGAGCACCGCCAGGCCATCGGCCTCGGGACCGAGCAGCAGCCACAGGAACAGCGGCACGCCGGCGAGGCGCAGCATGCTCAGCGCGTTGGGCACGGTCAGGACGCGGTCCGACGGCTCGGCGGGGCTCACTCCCGTGCTCGGCTGCACTGTTGCGGCTCCTGGCAGACGGGCGGGCGGGCCCCTCATCCGGGACGCGTTCCCGCGCACCCAGCGTGCCACAGTGCCCGAGCTGACCGGTGGTGACCCGGCGGGCAGACTGGAGCCTGTGCCGGGCGTGATGTGGTCTCTCCCCGCCGGGGGATGTCTGGTCCTGTGGGCGCGGCCGAGCGAGGACCCACGGCTGCTGTCGCTGCTCGACGAGGACGCCCACGCACGCCACGCCGCGCTGCGCCGGCCTGCGGACCGGGCCCGGTCTGCCACCGCGCACGCGCTCACCCGCCTGGCGTTGGGCTCGATGCTGGGCATGGCGCCTACCGCGTTGCGCTTCACCCGGCGGTGCGTGCACTGCGGCGGCCCGCATGGGGCGCCCCGGCTCGACCCGCCGGGTCCGCCGCTGTCGGTGTCACACTCCGGTGACCGGGTTGTGGTCGCGCTCGCGGACCGGCCGGTGGGCGTCGACGTCGAGCAGGTGGTGTCGCGGGACCTGGTCGGGGTCATGGCGCAGGCGCTGACGGCGGCGGAGCGGACGGGGGTGCACGACCCGCGCGAGCTGCTGACCCTCTGGACCCGCAAGGAGGCCGCACTGAAGGCGACCGGCCACGGTCTCGCCGCCTCGCTGCATGATCTCGTCGTGACCGCGGCAGGCGAGCCCGCGGGGGTCGTCACGTGGACCGGCGTCGCCGCGCCGCCTGGGCCGGTGCACCTGCGTGACCTCTCTCCCGGCGCCGGTCACGTGGGCTGCGTGGCGCTGCTCGGCGGTGAGCCGCCGGTGCTCGACGAGCGGGATGCGGATGACCTCCTCGCCGCGGTGTGACGGTCCAACCCACCGCGGCGCCGCAAACCATGAGGATGGTGAGCGGGTTCCGGGAGTCAGCACGCCCAGAAGACGCGCACGTCGTACAAGTCGAAGATCCGGTGCGCGCTCAGCAGCGCACAGCCCTCGAGCCGGGTCTGAGCGACCAGGATCCGGTCGAAGGGATCCCGGTGGTGCGGCGGGAGCGAGCGACCGCCAGCGCGTGCGCGTGCGAGACCGCCAGCGGCGTCGCGCCGACGGCCCGCATCCGGGACGGGACGTAGGTGTGCGGGGGCTCAGGCAGCGGCAGTTTCCCGAGCGCGTACTTGATCGCGATCTCCCAGGAGCTCGCCGCCGAGAGCAGCAGTTCGGTGTCCCCGCCGACGACGGCGTCACGGGCCTCGGCGCTGAGTCGCTCCGGGCTCACGAGCATCCAGAGCCACACCTGGGTGTCCAGGAGCAGCGTCACCGCTCGAACGCCTCGAGCAGCGCAGGCGGCAGTGATTCGTCGAAATCGTCGGGGACTGAGTCAACCATACCCGACCGCCTCGGGCCCGAGGAGCTGACGCAGCATGTGCATCGCCAGGCTCACCGAGCGCTCCCGGATGTCACCGCGGTCACCGGGCAGGACGGGGTCGCGGGCGAGGACGGCACCGTCCGCGGTTACCGCGCACAGGCACACGTAGCCGACCGGCTTCGCCTCGGTACCGCCACCCGGACCGGCGACCCCGGTGATCCCCACGCCGACGTCGGCGCCGAACCGGCGCAGCGCGGCGGTCGCCATCGCGCGGGCGACCTCGGGTGACACGGCGCCGCGCCGCTCGATCAGCTCCGCGGTCACGCCCAACAGCTCGGTCTTCGCCTGGTTCGAGTACGACACCACTGCTCCGGCGACGTACGCCGACGACCCGGCACGCGAGGTCAGCCGCCCGGCCAGCAGCCCCCCGGTGCACGATTCCGCCACACCGATCCACCGACCGGCGAGCAGCGCCGCCACCTGGTCGTCGACCGTGCTGCCGTCGGCACTGAACAGGTAGCGTCCATGCCGTCGCGCGATCTCGGACACCAGCGCGTCCCGTGCCGGACGGGCAGCGGGGCGGTGCCGGATGTCCACCGCCAGCTCCGCCTGCCGCAGGCACGTGGTGATCTCCAGGTCGGAGAGGTCGACGTCGGAGTCGCGCAGCGTCACCGCGATCTCCGACTCGGGCAGCCCGAACAGCCGTAGCCGCACCCCGTCGTACGGGTGGGTGCGGTCGAGTACGTCGCGCACCGGCGCCGTCGCCACGGCCGCGGGCCACATCGCCTGCAGCTCGCGTGGCGGGCCGGGGAGCACGACCACCACGGGCAACCCCGGCACGACCAGGCCGGGTGCCGTCCCCACCGGATCGACCGGCGTGGCACCCGAGGGCACCATCGCCTGCTTGCGGTTGGCCACGCGTAGCGTCTCGGCGGTGAGGTCGTCCGCGGTTGGCCCGAGGCCGCCGCTCGTGACGATCAGGTCGACACCCTGGTCGGCGAGGAATCTCAGGGCGGCAGAGAGGTTCTCCGGCCGGTCCCCCACCACCAGCACATGCGCCACCTCGACGCCGAGCTCGCCGAGCCGTTCCGCCACCCACGGCCCGTTACGGTCGGCGATCAGTCCGGTGAGCAGCTCCGTCCCGGTCACGACGATCCCGGCCCGCACCTCGCTGCGCTCGCTCACGCCCGGAATCGTGCCCGACGACCTGGGTGGCGGCCCCTCGGGACCGACCTGTTGACTCGGCCCCATGACCGGTGCCCTGCGGTTGGAGGTCGACATCCCGCGCGCCACGCTCGTCATCGACCGGCCCGACAAGCGCAACGCGTTCGACTACGACATGTGGGCCGCGCTCCCGGCGCTCGTCGCCGAGATGGCCGCCGACCCGGACATCCGCGTGCTGGTGGTCCGCGGGACGGACACGTTCTCGGCAGGCGCGGACATCAGCGAGTTCACCACCCGGCGCCGCGGCGGCGACGCGATCCGGCACTACAACGAGGTGGTCGACGCCGGTATCAGCGCGGTCTCGGGGCTCGCGGTGCCCACCATCGCCGCGATCACGGGGTACTGCCTCGGCGGGGGCTGTGAGCTCGCGTTGTCGTGCGACCTGCGCCTCGCCGCGGACGACGCGCGGTTCGGGATCCCGCCCGCCCGGCTGGGCATCGTCTACGGGCTGGCGTCGACCAAGCGCCTGGTCGACGCGGTCGGCGCGGCCTGGGCCAAGCAGATCCTCTACACCGGCGACCACCTCGACGCCGCCATCGCGTTGCGCATCGGGCTGGTCAACGAGGTCCACCCGGCAGGCGGGCTCGACGAGCGGGTCCTCGCGCTGACCGGCCGGATCGCGGCCCGGTCGGGAGTGACCCAGCGCGGCGCGAAGACGATCATCGGCCGGATCCTGCGGGGGCAGCACGCAGCGGACGACGACGTCACCGCGATCTACGACGAGTCCTACGTCAGCGCCGACTACGCGGAGGGCGTCGCGGCGTTCTTGGAGAAGCGTGCGCCGGACTTCCCGTGAGGGTCAGCGTGCGTCGGAGTCGATCAGCAACCGACCGTCGAAGCGGGTGACCCGGACGGTGCGCTGCTCCGTGCCGCCGTCGTAGCTCACGTCCACCGGGACGGTGACCGAGCCGTCATCGTTCGTCGTGACGCCATTGGCGTTGCGGGCGCTGATACTCCCGAACTGCGCCCAGTGCGCGCGGAACGCCTCCGGGCCGCCGAACAGGTTCTGCGCGCGGGGCGAGAGCATCGCATACGCGCTGTCGAGATTGTCCAGGCCGTTGTAGTAGTCGATGACGACCTCGCCGGCTGGGCTGTACTCGATGGGGTCACCCTCGGTGATGTCCGGGACAGTGGGCGGCTCCGACTCCGCGGGCTCCGGCGCCGGAGCGGGTGCCGGAGCGGGTGCCGGGGCGGGTACGACCACCGCAGGCCGCTCGCTCCCGGCCTGCACGCCCAGCTGTTCACCGCCCCCGCCGAACAGCGACAGGACGCCGAAGCCGCCGAGCGCGGCGAGAACGAGGAGCGCCACGACCACGACCGCGTTGCGGTGCCGCCCTGGCGCGGGCGCGGCGGGGCGTCCGGCGC
>JALYQB010000676.1 GCA_030856045.1 Actinomycetota bacterium | reverse complement strand
ACGTACTCGCCGGGAACCCCTGGCCTGACGGGCACGCTGGGCCTCGGCTCGTCGAACCCGGGGTCGAGCCAGACCTGCACCCCGGCTGCGGTCGCCACCTACTGAGTCATCAGTACTGAGCGATGCGTTCGGATTGACCGGGGGAGGGTCGGCGAGCCGGCTCTCCCCCGGCTCCGTACCCCGGCGACGGACCCTCGGGTCGAGAACCAGGCCGGAGCATTATGATGTGCCGCGACTCTGCATACAGGTGAATCGGCCGCTGGCCTCGGCTGCCACGGTTCGTCATGGACGCATTTGACGCGATGAAGCGAAGGGGAACATGACGTGGATGCGCCCATCAGTTTTCGGGAACTGGACCTGCTCGTCGGTGAGGTGCTGCCCCAGCGGGCGCTCTTGTCCACGATCAGCGATGTCATGGGAGGCGGCGTCATCTCCGGCGTCGCACCGAACGTGATTCCTGGCGACGGCGGCGGTCTCGGCATGGACTCGGCCCGAGCTGCGGTCGACACCCTCGACCACCTGGCCGCTCCAGTTCACCCCGGCGGGACTGGGCCGGTGTCTGACGTTCCCCAGGCCACGCCCACTGGCCACGGAGCCGGCGTCCAACCCGAGTGGGCTGCGCCGTCGGCGCCGTCTCAGCAGCCGGTCCCCACGACTGACGACGGATCCAGCGTCTACTACGCCTGCCAGAGCACGTACAGCCCCGGCACCCCCGGAGTCCTGGGCTCGGCGGGTGTCGGATCAAGCCCGCCCACCGCCACCCAGACCTGCACTCCCGCCGCGGTGGTCGCGAGCGACGGTGGCGAGGACGACGGAAGCACCGTCTACTACGCCTGCCAGAGCACGTACAGCCCCGGCACCCCCGGAGTCCTGGGCTCGGCGGGTGTCGGATCAAGCCCGCCCAGTGCCACCCAGACCTGCACCCCGGCCGCGGTGACGACGGGATAAGTCGTTCGTCCCGTTTGGGGGACGCCCGCGGTGCCGACGACCCTTACCGCCAGCCGGGTAGCGGCTGGGCACCCGACCTCATAGCGAATCGGACCCGCCCGTCGCTCACTCTGTGGCGGCGCTCACTCCGTGGCGGCGACCCGCCCGCTGCGGGCGGGTCGGTTGCCCGTCCGCAGCGGGAATGGTCCACGGCTGCCGCGTGCCGGATGTGACGAGCAGCGACCGTGCGGTGACGGCGAGGACCGCCAGCACCAGCACGCCGACGATCACGAAGACCGAGCCCAGCGTCGTCGCGACGGCGAGCGGCCCCGCGAGCCCGGCGCCGACAGGCATGAGGCCCCACGCGAGCATCCGGTACGCCCCCGACACGCGGCCCATCGCTCCCGCAGGGGTGAGCCGTTGCCGCCGTGCCGCGGCGAGGACGTTCCACCCGCCGACGCCGATGCCGAACAGCGCGTTGCCCAACAGCGCCACCGCGACGACCGGGTAACTACCGTAAACGATCGCACCGACGCCCAGCACGCCCATGCTCGTCACCAGGACGGTGCCGTCGCCCCAGCGCCGCGCCGCCGCCGGGACAACGCGGGTCCCGAGCAGCGCCCCCACTGCGCCGGCGACGAGCAGGACGGGGACGTACGCCGTGGGGAGGTCGAGGATCTCGAGCGCGTACAGCGACGTGAGGGTGTTGAGGGCGCTCGCCGCGATGGTCGCGGTGATCACCATGAGCACGAGCACCCGCAGGCCCGCGACCTGCCACAGCACCGTGATGCCCTCGCGCACGTCGGCGGCGAGCCTGCGCCGCTCGGTGGTGCTGCGCGTCGCGGCGCCGACATTGGGCAGCGTGGCGACGAGGGCGGCCGCGAGCACGAAGCTCACCCCGTCCAACGCGAACGCGAGCGCGGGGCCGAGGGCGACCAGCGCGCCGGCGGCGAGCGGCCCGACGAGCATCAGCGCGATCGTGTGCACGGTGTAGAACTGTGCGTTCGCTCGATCCAGGTCGTCGGTCCCAGCGAGCTCCACCATCAGCGCCTGCGACGCCGGGTAGGCGAACGTCTCACCCACCGTGAGCGTGAACGCGAAGGCGCAGAGGATCGGCACTGTCGCGACATCCGCGACGATCGTGACGACCAGACCCGCCGTGAGCACCGCTCGCGCGGTGTGCGCCGCCGCGACGACGACGCGCGGCCCGACCCGGTCGACGATGGCCCCGGCCGGCAACGCGAACAGTAACCAGGGCAGCACCTCGGCCGCTGTCACCGCCGACGCGGCGAGCGGGCTGCGGGTCTGCAACGCCACGTAGAGGGGTAGTGCAACGCCACGCACCCCGTCGCCGAACAGCGATACCGTCCAGGCCCACCACAGCCGCCGGAACGGCGGGGACCTCACGCCCGAGCGCTGCACGGCGGCCCGCGAGTGCCGCGGTGCGCTGCGCGCCATCGGCACCTCCACAGTCACCAGTGTTGTGCCCAGCGTAGTGGACTTCGTCGTAGACACACATCGTGGGGATGGTCAACCCAACAAGTGAGTGACAGAATATTCGTAGGACGGCGAAACCACTCTTCCGCTCGACCGTTATCAGGGTGATGCCGTCACTCAGGAGCACTGCTCACTACGCCGAGGAGCCCCGATGATCCGGATGTCACCCGTTGCCGATCGGCTCGCGCTGACCCTCGGATCCGGGATTAAACTCGTCGTCACCTGCGGTTTCGAGATCGGCTGACGCTGATTGAGCCCCGTGTGCCGGGTTAGGTGCGGAATGTCTGGCCTACTTGTCGTTCGGCGGCCAGTATTGCCACGGACGTGACGCAGGCGGCCGGTCCGTCGGCGCTTTGGAGGCGATGTGACGCAGGGTAATCGTGTGTCGGCGCAGTTCACCCGGGATGCCCGGCGCGCCGACTTTCCGCTGTTCGCTGCGCTGACCACGGTGGTCACCGCTGCGGGGTTCACCCTGTCCGCGGTCGGCTGGCAGCCCGACACCGGTCACCTCGTCGCGGGGCTGCTCCTCGCCGCGGCGTTCGCCGCCTCGCGCAAGGTCGCCATCGAGGTGGACGTCCGGGAGAGTTCCTGGCGCATCACGCTCACCGAGATCCCCGTCGTGGTGGGGCTGCTCCTGGTGCCCGGTCCCATCGTCGCGCTGGCCACGGCGTCGGTGACGCTGCTCGCCCGGCTCGTCCGCCGCGACAGCCCGTCGAAGCTCGTCTTCAACGTGGCGTGCAGCGCGCTGGTGGTGGTCGCCACCGACCTCACGGCCGAGCAGGTGTTGCGGCCCCTCCTCCCCGACGCCCCCGGGTGGGCCGTGCTGTTCGGGGCGTTCGTCGTCGGTCACGGGCTCACGTCGGTGGTCGGCCTGGTGGCCATCCGGCTGCTCAGCGCCCGCGACCTGCGCACCGCTGCGCAGCTCGTGCTGCACACCTACGTGACCGGCGTCCTCGCCGCCGTCGCCGGCCTCGTCGGCGTGCAGCTGGTGCTCGAGGTGCCCTGGGGCTGGGTGCTGGTGGTCCTGCTCGGCGCTGTCCTCGCGGGAATCTACTGGACGTACTACGGCCTGCTGCGCGACCAGCGGGACCTGGCGCTGCTGAACCAGGTGAGCCTCGAGGTGGCCGGTGCGGGCCGGTCCGCCGACGGGACCCCCCTCGCGGAGGATCCCCCGGCATGGCAGGACCTCGTGACCGCGATGGAGCTGGTCCGCGAGCAGTTCAACGCCACCCGCGTGGTGCTGCACCGACGCGTGTCCGGTGACGCGTTCCAGAACGTCGTCGCGGGCCGGCCGCTGCCCCGGCCGCTGACCTGCCCGGACGTCGCGGCTCTGCTGGACGGCGACAAGGCGGATGTCCGCAGGCTCACCGCCTCCGACCCGCGCGGGAGTGTGCGCAGTGCCCTGCTCGCGCGGGGCGCCGTGGAGGTGCTGACGGCTCCGCTGTGGGGTGCCGACCAGCTCCTCGGGCTGGTCGAGGTGCACGACCGGCAGAGCAAGCTGCGCGGGTTCGGTGCGGCCGACCAGCGGCTCGCCGAGACCCTCGGCAGTCACCTGACCACCGCGATGGACAACCGGCGGCTGCTCGCCCAGCTGCGTCACGACGCCTACCACGACACCCTCACCGACCTGCGCAACCGCCTCGGCTTCCGCGAGGTCGCGGGAGACGCGCTGCGCGGTGGGTTGCCGTGCGCGGTGGTCGTGGTAGACCTCGACCTGCTGTCCTCCGTCAACGATGCGCTCGGCCACGTGTGGGGAGACCGGATCACCGTGGCGGCGGGGGACCGGCTGCGTGCGGCGCTTCCCGACGGGGCGATCACGGCGCGCCTGGAGGGCGACACCTTCGCGGCGCTGCTCGTCGACGTCGACCCGGACGCCGCCGTAGAGGGCGCCGAGCAGATCCGTGCGGCGCTGTGCCTGCCGTATCCGGTCGGCGAGCTCGAGGTGGAGAGCGCCGCGCGAGTGGGCATCGCGGTCACCGGGGTGGAGCCCACCCGGGAGGTCGACACGCTGCTGCAGCGGGCGGACGTCGCCCTGCAGGCCGCCCGGTCCACGGGCGCGGCGTTGCGCACCTACGCGCCCAGCATGGGCCAGGTGTTCCTGCGCCGGTTCCAGCTCGTCACCCAGTTCCGGCACGCGCTGGACACCGGGCAGGTGGACGTGCATTTCCAGCCGAAGGTCGTGCTCGCGACGCGGCAGGTGATCGGCGTCGAGGCGCTGGTGCGCTGGAAGCACCCGGAGTTCGGGATGCTCGACCCAGAGGAGTTCGTCGCAATCGTGGAGGCCACCGGCCTCATCGACGCGCTGACCGGGTTCGTGCTGGAGCGCTCGCTGGAGCAGTGTCGGGTGTGGCGGGACCGAGGCCTCGGCCTGTCGGTCGCGGTGAACCTGTCGGTCCGCAACCTGGCCAACGTCGACTTCCCGGAGCGGGTCGCCGAGGCCCTTGCCCGGCACGGCGTGCCGTCCTCGCTGCTGGTGTTCGAGCTCACCGAGTCGGCCGTGATGAGCGACCCCGAACGGGCACTGCCGGTGCTACGCCGGCTGCACGGGCTGGGCGTGCGGATCGCCGTCGACGATTTCGGCACCGGCTACTCCTCCCTCGCCTACCTGCGGCGGCTCCCGGTGGACGAGGTGAAGATCGACAAGAGTTTCGTGCTCGGCATGGGCAGCGACTTGTCGGACCTCGCGGTGGTCCGCGCGATCGTGGACCTGGGTCACTCCCTCGGGCTCACGGTGGTCGCCGAGGGGGTCGAGGAGGACGCCGCACGCGATCAGCTCGTCGAGATGGGCTGCGACATCGCGCAGGGCTACCTGATCTCCCGCCCGCTCGGCCGCGAGCGGTTCGAGGCGTGGCTGCGGACCCGCACGCTGCGCGCCCGCGGGCAGCGTGACGAGACGGTGCTGACACTCGTCCGCTGAGACCTGCTCGCAGAGTCGAACGTCAGCACTGAGCCCCGGGGCGGTTCCCGGGCAAGCCGTTGTGTAGGCTCAGCGAGGCCCGACCGCCGACGTACTTCTCCCGCGGAGGCGGCGAGAGGACGTGTCGGGTGCTGCCCCAATAGCTCAGTCGGTAGAGCGTCTCCATGGTAAGGAGAAGGTCTACGGTTCGATTCCGTATTGGGGCTCAGGCGGACCGAACCGTGGTGACCGGCAGCCGGGAACCGCGGCCGGATCGTGCGGGGGCGAGTGAGGCGCCCCTGAAGGCGGTGTAGCTCAGGTGGCAGAGCAAGCGGCTCATAATCGCTGTGTCGCCGGTTCAAGTCCGGCCACCGCTACCCTGTGATGGACCGAGCTGTACCGGGTCGCGCGAACCTGCGCCGCCCGGGTGACGAGATCGAGAGAGAGACCCGTGGCCACCACCGACGTCCGACCGAAGATCACGCTGGCGTGCGAGGTGTGCAAGCACCGCAACTACATCACCAAGAAGAACCGGCGCAACGATCCGGACCGGCTGGAGCTGAAGAAGTTCTGCCCGAACTGCAAGACGCACCGGGCACACAAGGAAACCCGCTGAGGCCAGGGCCGAACATTCGTTTGAGGCCTGCTTGCAGGGCCGAACATCGTTGCGGTTCGCCGAGCGTCCCCGGAGCCGCCCCGCCGTTCAGGCCGGGCGGCTCCGCGGTGTCCGGGTAGCCTGCATCCCTGTGGCACTGGACTCCTCGTTCGTCGGACGGTCCTACCCGCGGGCGGCGACGTACGTGGTCGGGCGGGAGAAGATTCGCGAGTTCGCCGACGCGATCGGCGACGAGGATCCCGTGTACCGGGATCCGAACGCCGCCAGGGCGGCAGGGCACCCCGACGTGATCGCGCCGCCGACCTTCACGATGCTGCTGTCGCTGCGGTCGCAGCAGGCGTTGGTCTCCGACCCCGAGCTCGGGCTCGACTACTCGCGCGTCGTGCACGGCGATCAGTCCTTCACCCACCACCGGCCGGTGCGGGCCGGGGACACACTGTCCGCAGACCTGCACGTCGACTCGATCCGGTTCGCGGCGGGCAACGACATGATCACCGTGCGGTGCGAGATCACCGACGCCGACGGCGCCCCGGTGACCACGGCCCGGTCCATGCTCGTAGTCCGCGGGGAGGGCGCCCGATGACGCTGCGGGGCCGCGCGGGGGTGGCCACCGGGGACGAGCTGGAGCCCCTCGCGGTGCCCGTCACCCGTGCCGATCTGGTGCGCTACGCCGGGGCGTCCGGCGACCTCAACCCGATCCACTGGAACGAGCGGTTCGCCCGTGAGGTCGGCCTGCCCGACGTCATCGCCCACGGGATGCTGACCATGGCCCTCGCCACCCGGCTCGTCACCCGCTGGGCAGGCGATCCGGGCGCCGTGCTCGAGTGCGGCGTCCGCTTCACGCGCCCTGTCGTGGTCCCCGACGACGGCACCGGCGCGCTCGTCGAGCTCAGCGGCACGGTGAAGGAGACCCGCGACGACGGCACCGCGGTGATCGCGGTCGTGGCGCGCTCGGGCGGGCGGACGGTGCTGGGCAAGGCGACCGCAACGGTGCAGCTGGCCTGACCGTGCGTGGTCAGGCGACCTCGGCGAGCAGCTCCGCCATCCGCGTCACGCCGGTGCGCAGGTCGTCGTCGCCGAGGGCGTAGGAGAGCCGGAAGTAGCCGGGCGTCCCGAATGCCTCGCCGGGCACGACCGCGACCTCGGCGTGCTCGAGTACGGCCGCGGCGAGGTCCACGCTGGTCTCCACGCGCGCGCCGCGCAGGGACCGGCCGAGGAGGTCACGCACCGACGGGTACGCGTAAAACGCGCCCTGCGGCACCGGGCACGTGACCCCGTCGATGCCCGACAGCAGCTCCACCATCGCCTTGCGCCTGGTATCGAACGCGGCGCGCATCTCCGCCACGGCATCCAGCGGTCCCGACACCGCCTCGATCGCGGCGCGCTGCGCCACGTTGCAGACGTTGGAGGACAGGTGGGATTGCAGGTTCCCGGCAGCCTTCACCACGTCGGCGGGTCCGACCAGCCACCCCACGCGCCAGCCCGTCATCGCGTAGGTCTTGGCCACGCCGTTGACCACGACGCAGCGGTCGGCGATCTCCGGCGCGACCACCGGCATGGAGACGTGCTCGGCGCCGTCGTAGGTGAGGTGCTCGTAGATCTCGTCAGTGACCACCCAGATGTCGTGCTCGGCGGCCCAGCGGCCGATCTGGGCGACCAGCTCCGGGGGAGCGACGGCGCCGCTGGGATTGGACGGTGAACACCACAGCAGCACGGTCGTGGCGTTGGTGCGGGCCGCTTCGAGCTGTTGCACGCTGGGCAGGTAGCCGGTGGACTCGTCGGTGGTCACCACCACCGGCGTGCCGCCCGCGAGAGAGATCGCCTCCGGGTAGGTCGTCCAGTACGGGGCG
The DNA here is from genome assembly GCA_030856045.1 of Actinomycetota bacterium. Taxonomy (GTDB): domain Bacteria; phylum Actinomycetota; class Actinomycetes; order Mycobacteriales; family Pseudonocardiaceae; genus JALYQB01. The sequence goes on along the minus strand of JALYQB010000676.1, from coordinate 19,479 downwards.
GGCAGCAGCACCTCGTCCCCGGGGTCGACCAGGGTCGCGAAGGCTTCGTAGACGGCCTGCTTGCCGCCGTTCGTCACGAGCACCTGATGTGGCTCCACCTGCAGCCGCGAGTCGCGCGCAGTCTTCGTGGCGATGGCCGCGCGGAGGTCCGGCAGGCCTGCCGCCGGGGTGTAGCGGTGGTTGCGGGGGTCTGAGCAGGCGGCGACCGCGGCGTCCACGATGGCCTGTGGGGTGGGGAAGTCCGGCTCGCCGGCGCCGAAGCCGATGACCGGCCTGCCCTCGGCCTTGAGTGCCTTCGCCTTGGCGTCAACGGCGAGGGTGGCGGACTCCGCGATGCCGCCCACGCGGGCGGAGATGCGAAAACCGCGACGGGTGGTGGTGCGTTCCGGTGCTGCCATGCTCGCCATCGTCTCAAATCCGGGGTCGTCGCGCGGCGCCGCGGTCGGATCGTCGTCCGGCCGTTTTGGGTGACGGTCGGCCGGTGCCCTACACTCGATGGTCTGGGTCCACCAGCGGATCTCCCGTGCCCGACGCAAGCCGGGGACCGGGTCGACGGCCGGGGCCCGCACCGTGGCGCCATCCGGCGCGTGCGGAGGGGTGTAGCTCAACTGGCAGAGCAGCGGTCTCCAAAACCGCAGGTTGCAGGTTCAAGTCCTGTCACCCCTGCGTCGACGTGTGGAAGTGACGTTGTGGAACTGTGGATGGCGAAGGAACAGCGAGTGGAGGCTCGAGCCGTGGAGTGTGGGGTGTGAGCGACGAGCGCGCTGACGGCTCGGAGGACCGGGAGGAGCGGCCGGACAGCGGTTCCGGCTCCCCGGTGGCTCCGCAGCCCGCGTCCGCCGCGGCGCGGCGGGCGCGCCGGGCCGACGCCACCCGTCCTGCGGGGCGGGCGGATCGCACCCGGGGCACCGCCACGGCCAAGGACCGCCCCGCGCGCGCTCGCGCCGCGTCGGCTCCAGCCCGGTTGATCCGTTTCCTGCGCGAAGTGATCGCCGAGCTGCGCAAGGTCATCTGGCCGACGCGCAAGGAACTGGTGACCTACACCGGGGTGGTGTTGTTCTTCGTTACGTTCATGGTGACGTTCGTGTGGCTACTCGACCTCGGCTTCCAGCGGGCCGTGTTCTTCGTGTTCGGTTGACCGGCCGCAGCGCGGCGGGCCCCGCCGATCAGAGCATGACGTGTTACGAGAGGAAGAGACTGTGACCTCCCCGGAAGGTGGTCAGGAGCTGACCGGCCTGTCCGACACCGAGGTGTCCGAGGCAGTGCAGGACGCCGGATCACCCCACCTGCAGTCCGCGGAGCACGAGACGGCCGCGGAGACGCCTGACGCCGACGTCAACGTCGATGACGTCAGTGTCGATGACGTTCCCGACGAACTGGCCGACCCGATCGAGGAGTTCCGCACGGCCCTCGCAGCCAAGCCCGGTGAGTGGTACGTCGTGCACTCCTACGCCGGGTACGAGAACAAGGTGAAAGCGAACCTCGAGACCCGCGTGCAGACGCTGGACGTCGAGGAGTTCATCTTCCAGGTCGAGGTGCCCGTCGAAGAGGTCACCGAGATCAAGAATGGCCAGCGCAAGCAGGTGCAGCGCAAGGTGCTGCCCGGCTACATCCTCGTGCGGATGGACCTCAACGACGCGTCGTGGAGCGCCGTTCGCAACACGCCGGGCGTCACCGGCTTCGTCGGTGCGACGTCGCGGCCGTCGCCGCTGACCCTGAACGAGGTGTTCAAGTTCCTCGCTCCTCGGATCGAGCAGCCGAAGGTCGCCGCCGGTGCGGGGCGGCAGGCCGCGCAGGCGGGCGATGCCAAGCAGGTCATCGAGGTCGACTTCGAGGTCGGCGAGTCGGTCACCGTCATGGACGGTCCGTTCGCGACGCTGCCTGCCACGATCAACGAGGTCAACGCCGACGCGCAGAAGCTGAAGGTCCTGGTGTCGATCTTCGGTCGGGAGACACCGGTCGAACTCTCGTTCAGCCAGGTCTCCAAGATCTGACCGGGCACTTCCCGGTCAGCGGAGGGCACGAGGAGCCCGAGGAAGGAACCATGCCACCCAAGAAGAAGAGGAAGCTCGCGGCCACCGTGAAGCTCGCGCTGGAGGCCGGGACCGCCAACCCGGCGTCCGTCGGCCAGGCGCTCGGCCCGCACGGTCTCAACATCATGGAGTTCTGCAAGGCGTACAACGCCGAGACGCAGAACAACCGCGGTGAGGTCGTGCCGGCCGTGATCTCGGTCTACGAGGACCGGTCGTTCGACTTCGTACTCAAGTCGCCGCCCGCGTCGACGCTCCTGCTCAAGGCCGCCTCGGTGGCCAAGGGCTCGTCGGAGCCGCACAAGACCAAGGTCGCCAAGGTCAACCGCGAGCAGCTCCGCGCCATCGCCGAGCGCAAGCAGGAGGACCTCAACGCGAACGACGTCGAGGCCGCCATCAAGATCATCGCCGGGACGGCGCGGTCGATGGGGATCACCGTCGTCGACTGACGCACCCCGTGGGAGGGCCACGCGCAGGCCCGCCGACCACAGCTGATCCTCCAACCAGAAGGGCAGTGACATGAAGCGCAGCAAGGCGTACCGCCAGGCCGCCGAGCGGATCGACGCCGACCGCCTCTACACGCCGCTCGAGGCGACGGCCCTGGCCAGAGAGACCTCTCCCACCGCGATGGATGCCACCGTCGAGGTGGCCATGCGGCTCGGTGTGGACCCCCGCAAGGCCGACCAGATGGTGCGCGGCACCGTGAACCTCCCGCACGGTACCGGCAAGACCGCCAGGGTGATCGTGTTCGCAACGGGGGACAAGGCGATCGAGGCCGAGGCCGCCGGAGCGGACTCGGTGGGATCGGACGACCTCATCGAGCGCATCCAGGGCGGGTGGCTCGACTTCGACGCCGCCATCGCGACTCCGGACCAGATGGCGAAGGTCGGCCGGATCGCCCGCATCCTCGGCCCGCGCGGTCTCATGCCGAACCCGAAGACCGGCACTGTGACTCCCAACGTCACCAAGGCCGTTTCGGACATCAAAGGCGGGAAGATCAACTTTCGGGTGGACAAGCAGGCCAACCTGCACCTGGTGATCGGCAAGGCGTCGTTCGACACCGAGACGCTGGTGGAGAACTATGCGGCCGCACTCGACGAGGTGCTCCGCGCCAAGCCTTCGGCGGCCAAGGGCCGATACCTGAAGAAGATCACCGTCTCGACCACCATGGGCCCCGGTATCCCGGTCGACCCGAACCGCACCCGCAACCTGCTGAACGACGAGGCGGGGAACGCGCCCACCGCCTGAGCTCCGACCGAACGCGGCATTGGCCTCACCCGGGCAGAGTGGCCCGCGCGGCTGCCGTACGATGTGACAGTTCCACCGAAGACCGCTGGTCGTCTGCGCGCGAGCGCGGACCGAAGGCCCCGCGAGAGCGCGGGCGGCCCGCGCAGGAGGACGAGGCAGATCCGGGCCGCGCCATGCGCCGCCCCGTCACCACGCCCCGTGCTGCTGCGCCGGGGCGTTCGCGGTCTCCAGGGGTCGGCACCGGCCGGCACACGTACCGGGTGTCCGGTGCGTACCGATGCCCACTCCAAGACAGGAGGCGACCCATGGCAAGGCCTGACAAGGTCGACGCCGTCGCCGAGATCGCGGACCGGTTCCGCTCCGCTTCGGCGGCGGTCGTGACCGAGTACCGCGGGCTCTCCATGACCCAGCTGACCCAGCTGCGCCAGGCGCTCGGGGAGAGCGCCACCTACCGGGTCGCGAAGAACACCCTCGTCATGCGCGCTGCACAGGACGCGGGTGTCGGCGGCCTGGACGAGCTGTTCGTCGGCCCGACCGCGATCGCGTTCGTCGAGGGCGAGCCGGTCGACGCCGCCAAGGCCCTGCGCGACTTCGCCCGCGATCACCGGGCGCTGGTCATCAAGGGCGGCTACATGGACGGCCGTCCGCTGTCCGTCGCCGAGGTCAACCGGATGGCCGACCTCGAGTCGCGTGACGTGCTGCTCACCAAGCTGGCGGGTGCCATGAAGGGCAACCTCACCAAGGCCGCCGGGCTGTTCAACGCGCCCGCCTCGCAGGTCGCCCGGCTCGTCGCCGCGCTGCAGGAGAAGAAGGCCGCCGCCGAGTCCGGCTCGGCAGCGACCGACTCCGCTGCGACCGACTGACCCGTTCCCACCCGCGCCGGCCGGGCCGGCGCACCGTACTCGTTCACCAGAGAAGGAGAACCGCCATCATGGCGAAGATGTCGACCGACGAGCTGCTCGACGCGTTCAAGGAGATGACGCTGCTCGAGCTGTCGGAGTTCGTGAAGCAGTTCGAGGAGACCTTCGACGTCACGGCCGCGGCGCCCGTCGCCGTGGCCGCTGCCGGTGGTGCCGGTGACGGTGCCGCGCCTGCGGTCGAGGAGAAGGACGAGTTCAATGTCGTCCTCGAGGCCGCGGGGGAGAAGAAGATCCAGGTCATCAAGGTGGTCCGCGAGATCGTCTCCGGGCTGGGCCTCAAGGAGGCCAAGGACCTGGTGGAGAGCGCCCCGAAGCCGATCCTCGAGGGCGTGCCGAAGGACCAGGCCGACACCGCGAAGGCCAAGCTCGAGGAGGCTGGCGCGAAGGTCAGCCTGAGCTGACGTCCGCCGCTGCCGCGACAGGGGCGGGACCCGGCCGGGTCCCGCCCCTGTGTCGTACCGGGAGACGGACTTGTAACAGCGGGTGCCCCGTGACCGAACAGTAAGTTTGACTGGCGGGCAACCAGGGTGCGGTGGCTCACAGGTCGCTGAGTCGCGGATGCGGGAGGTCGGGCATGGGCGCGGGCGTCGAGGTGGCGGTGGAGGGACTGACGAAGTCCTTCGGGTCGACCAACATCTGGTCGGACGTGACGCTGACGTTGCCGCCGGGGGAGATCAGCGTGTTGCTGGGCCCGTCGGGCACAGGGAAGTCGGTGTTCCTCAAGTCGCTGATCGGGTTGCTCAAGCCCGAGAAGGGCTCGATCGTCATCCACGACACCGATCTGGTGCGCTGCTCCGAGCACAAGCTGTACGAGATCCGGAAGCTGTTCGGGGTGCTGTTCCAGGATGGCGCGCTGTTCGGGTCGATGAACCTCTACGACAACATCGCCTTCCCGCTGCGCGAGCACACCAAGAACTCCGAGTCGGCGATCAAGGACATCGTCGCCGAGAAGATGGACATGGTCGGGCTCACCGGCGACGAGCGCAAGCTGCCCGGCGAGATCTCCGGCGGGATGCGCAAGCGCGCCGGGCTGGCCCGGGCGCTGGTGCTGGACCCGGAGATCATCCTGTTCGACGAGCCCGACTCCGGGCTCGACCCGGTGCGCACCGCGTACCTCAACCAGCTGATCGTGGACCTCAACGCGCAGACCGACGCCACGTTCCTCATCGTCACCCACGACATCAACACGGCGCAGACGTTGCCGGACAACATCGGAATGCTCTACCGCAAGCACCTGGCGATGTTCGGCCCCCGTGAGGTGCTGCTCTCGAGCGAGGAGCCGGTCGTGTCCCAGTTCCTCAACGGACGCCGCCAGGGTCCCATCGGCATGAGCGAGGAGAAGGACGGCGCGCAGGCCGAGCGGGAGATGCGCGAGATGGCCGAGGCGGGCGACCAGCTCGCCGGGCTGCCGGACATCAAGCCCCAGCTCGAGCCGAGCCCAGGGGTGGGTGAGCGGAGAGCGGTCGCCCGCAGGCAGCATCGCGTCCTGAGCATGCTGCACGAGCTCCCGGAGATCGCGCAGGCCTCGATCTGTCAGAGCATGGGGATGACCGGCGACCGCGAAACCGAGCCGCGGTACCGGCAGGGCGGCAGGGCGGTGCGGTGACCAACCGCGTCGCCGCGGTCCCAGGCTACGGCGCGCTGGTCCAGACCGGCCGGCTGTTCGCGCTGAGCCTCGACATCGTCCGTGGGATCTTCCAGCGCCCGTTCCAGCTGCGTGAGTTCATCGAGCAGGCCTGGTTCGTCACCAAGGTCTCGGCGCTGCCCACCGCCCTGTTCGTCATCCCGTTCGGGGCGACGATCGCGCTCCTGCTCGCGGAGCTGACCCGGCAGTTCGGCGCGCAGGCCCAGACCGGTGCGGGCAGCGTGCTCGCGATCGTGCAGCAGGCGGCCCCCATCGTGACCGCGCTGCTGATCTCCGGGGCCGCGGGCGCGGCCGTCTGCGCGGACCTCGGGGCCCGCACGATCCGGGAGGAGATCGCGGCCATGGAGGTGCTGGGCATCTCCCCCGTGCAGCGGCTCGTCGTACCCCGGGTGCTCGCGCTGATCGTCGTGGCGATCGTCCTGAACGGCCTGGCCACCGTGGTCGGCGTCGCAGGTGGTTACTACTTCAACGTGGTGGTGCAGGGCGGCACGCCGGGCGCCTACATCGCGAGCTTCAACACGATCGCGCAGGTCTCCGACATCGTGATCAGCGAGATCAAGGCCGCCCTGTTCGGGCTGGCCGCGGGTGTGGTCGCCGCGCACCGCGGCCTCAACCCGCCACCGGGGCCCAAGGGTGTCGGGGATGCCGTGAACCAGTGCGTCGTGATCTCGTTCGTGCTCGTGTTCCTGATCAACCTGGTCCTCACCGTCCTGTACCTGCAGCTCGTTCCGCCGAAGGGGTCGTGAGATGGCCGCCGGAAAGCGGGCCACCGCACGCGCCCGGCGGGTGGTGGCCGCACCGCTCGCGACGCTGGACGAGCTGGGCGACCAGCTGTCGCTGTACGGTCGCGCGATCGCGTGGACGCCTCGCACGGTGCGCCGCTACCGGAAGGAGATCGCTCGGCTGCTGGCCGAGGTGAGCTTCGGCTCCGGCGCGCTGATCGTCATCCTCGGCACCGCGGGCGTCATGGCGTCGCTGTCACTGTTCGTCGGCAGCCTCGTCGGCCTGCAGGGCTTCCGTGCCCTGGACAGCCTGGGCGTCGAGGCCCTCACCGGCTTCGTCACCGCCTACTTCAACACCCGTGACATCGCGCCGCTCGTGGCGGGCACCGCGCTCACCGCGACGCTCGGCGCCGGCTTCACCGCCCAGCTCGGTGCCATGCGGATCTCCGAGGAGATCGACGCGCTCGAGGTGATGGGCGTGCCCAGCGTGCCGTTCCTGATCACCACCCGGGTGATCGCCGGCTTCCTCGCGATCATCCCGATCTACACGATCGGCCTGCTCGCCTCGTTCCTCTCGGCACGCGCGAACGTCGTCTACGTGAGCGGGCTGTCCGGCGGCACCTACGACCACTACTTCGACCTGTTCCTGCCCCCGAGCGACATCCTGTGGTCCTACGTCAAGGTGCTCTGCTTCGCGGTCGCGATCATCCTGATCCACTGCCACTACGGCTACCGCGCCCACGGTGGGCCGGCCGGGGTGGGCGTGGCCGTCGGCCGCTCGGTGCGCGCGTCATTGGTGACGATCGCGACCCTGGACTTCTTCCTCACACTCGCGATCTACGGGACCGAGACCTCCGTGCGGGTCGCAGGATGAGCTCGCGCGGCACCGCGGTCCGACGGCGGCTGCAGGGCGTCGCCTTCCTTATGGTGGTCGCCTCGCTGATCATCCTGTCGATCGTGAAGTACAACGGTGCCTTCGACGACGGCGTTCCGGTGACGCTGCGGGTGGACCGGGTCGGGACCCAGCTCCAGGAGCGATCCGACGTCAAGGTGCGTGGCCTGATCGTCGGCGAGGTCGAGGAGGTCAGCTCCTCCGGCGACGTCGCGACCGTGCACCTGCGGATCCAGCCGGACATGATCGATCTCATCCCGGCCGACGTGAGCGCGCGGCTGCTGCCCAAGACGCTGTTCGGGGAGCGGTTCGTGTCGTTGGTCATCCCCGAGAGGCCCGCCGCGGAGTCCCTGGCCGCGGGCGACGTCATCGGGGAGGACCGCACCCGGACCGCACGCGAGATCGAGGCGGCGCTCGACGGCCTGCTGCCGCTGCTGCAGGAGGTGGAGCCCCAGGACCTGGCGACGACCCTCGGTGCGGTATCGCAGGCACTCGAGGGTCGCGGCGCGAAGCTCGGCGACACCCTTGCGCTGCAGCAGCGGTTCGTGAGCGAGCTGAACACCGCGCTGCCGGAGCTGCAAGAGGACATCACCCGGCTCGCGGACCTCACCGAGACCTACTCCGAGGCAGCCCCGAACCTGGTCGAGGCGCTCGACGACCTGACGACCACCAGCCGGACCGTCGTCGAGCAGCGGCAGAACCTGTCGACCCTTTTCGACACGGTGACCAGAGCCTCGGTCGACCTCGACGGGTTCCTCCGCGCCAACCAGGAGAATCTCATCGGCCTGTCGGCGTCGAGCCGCCCGACGCTCGAGTCGCTCGCGCGGTACGCACCCGAGTTCCCCTGCTTGCTCGACAACCTCACCGGGCTGATCCCGAAGCTCGACGAGGCGCTGCGGGTCGGCACGGACGCTCCGGGCTTCGCCATCACGCTCGAGATCACCAACTCCCGCGGCGCGTACGAGCCCGGCGAGGAGCCGGTGTACGGCGAGGATCGCGGGCCGCGCTGCTACCCGGTCGCCCCGCCCGGGGTGACAGTCCCGCAGTACCCGCCCGACGGGCCGCTCCAGGACGGCTCGTTCGCAGTTCCCAACAGTCCGCAGGAGGTGGCGGTGCTCACGTCGCTGCTCGCGACGGTGGACGGCACGGACCCGGCGGACGTGCCGCGCTGGAGCACGCTCCTGGTGGGTCCGCTGCTGCGTGGAGCGGAGGTGACGTTGCGATGAGGGGCGTGCTGTCCCCCCTGATCAAATTGCTCGTGTTCACCGTGGTGACCGCGATGGCCACGGCCGTGCTCGCCGTCACGATCGCCAACACGAGCTTCGCGGACCGGTCCACCTACGCGGCCCGGTTCACCGACGTCAGCGGGCTGCTCGTCGGTGACGACGTGCGCATCGCCGGGGTCGCGGTGGGGACGGTCGACTCGATCGGGATCGTCGAGCGCAGGCTGGCGGAGGTTCGCTTCAGCGTGCGCAGCGACCAGCCCGTGCCGTCGTCGGTCACGGCGTCGGTGCTCTACAAGAACCTGATCGGGCAGCGTTACCTGGCGCTGGAGCAGGGCGCCGGGCCGACCGGCGACCTGCTCGCGCCCGGCGAGGTCATCCCGCTGCGGCGCACCACCCCGCCGCTGGACCTCACCGTCCTGTTCAACGGCTTCAAGCCACTGTTCCAGGGGCTGGACCCGGCGCAGATCAACCAGCTGTCCTTCGAGATCGTGCAGGTGCTGCAGGGGCAGGGTGCCACAGTGGAGAGCCTGCTCGCGAGCACCGCGTCGCTCTCCTCGGAGATCGCGGACCGCGATCAGGTGGTGGGCGAGGTGATCGCGAACCTCAACGCCGTGCTCGACACCGTCAACGCCCGCGACGAGCAGCTGTCCTCCCTCATCGTGGTGCTGCAACGTCTGGTGTCGGGCCTCGCCGCGGACCGCGAGCCGATCGGTGACGCCATCGAGTCGATCGGGGTGCTCACCGACACCACCGCCGGGCTCGTGGGCGACGCCCGGCCCGCGCTGCGCGACGACATCGCCGCACTCGGTGAGCTCTCGACCAACCTGGCGGACGGCGAGCAGGTGATCGACGAGACGCTGCAGTTCTTCCCCGGGAAGCTGAACACGCTCATCCGGGCCGGCAGCTACGGCTCCTGGTTCAACTTCTACCTCTGCGGGATCCGCGGCGTCGTCCGTGTCCCCGCCGTCGACCAGCCCGTCCCGCTCCCCGTGAGCGACAGCCCGGCGGCGAGGTGCGGACCATGACCTCGTTCCGGCAACGTCCGCCGGTTCCCATCGGCATCCTCGGGCTCGTCGTGCTCACGCTGCTGACGCTCGCGGCGTACAACTTCGACGACCTGCCGATCATCGGCGGCGGTACCACGTACACCGCGCAGTTCTCCGAGGCCGCCGGGCTGCAGTCCGGGGACGCCGTCTACATCGCGGGCGTCGAAGCAGGCCGCGTCACCGCCGTCGAGCTCGCGGGCGATCGGGTCTCGGTGTCGTTCCGGATCGACGACGCGTGGGTCGGTGACCAGACGCGGGCCGCGATCCAGCTCGAGAGCCTGCTCGGCGCGAAGTCGCTCGGCCTCGACCCGCGCGGCGACCGGGTGCTCGACCCCGACCGGCCCATCCCGCTGGAGCGGACCACCGCCCCGTTCGACGTGGTCGAGGCCTTCAACGGGCTCTCGCGCACTCTCGAGGACATCGACATCACGCAGCTGGACCAGAGCCTCCAGGTCCTCGCCGACACCTTCCGGGACACCCCGGACGAGGTCAGCGGTGCCCTCGACGGGCTCTCCCGGCTGTCCCGGACGATCGCAGGCCGCGACGACGAGCTCGCCCGACTGCTGGCGAACACGCGCACCGTCTCGGGCGTGCTCGCCTCCCGCAACGCGGAGTTCGAGCAGCTCGTGATCGACGCGAATCTGCTGCTCGACGAGGTCGCCGCGCGCCGCGAGGCGATCAGCGCGCTGCTCACCAGCACGCAGGCGTTCGCCGCGCAGCTGCGCGGGCTGGTGGCCGACAACGCCGCTGCGCTGCGCCCCGCGCTCGAGCAGCTCGACCGGGTCGCCGCGGTGCTGCAGCGCAACCAGGACAACCTCGACCGCGCACTGGAGCTGGAGGCGGTGTTCGTGCGCGTGTTCGGCAACGCGCTGGGGACCGGGCGCTGGTTCGACAACTACACCTGCGGGCTCCTGCTGCCGCCGAACGCCGTGGGTCCGGTCCAGCTGAATGAGGACGGCTGCCGGCCGCCCATCAGCGGGCCGGCGGGAAGGGGCGACCGATGATGTCTTTCGGGCGGGTCACCCGCCTGACCCGGCTCGTCGCGATCGTGGGCGTGCTCGTGCTCGTCGTGACGTTCGGCGTGTGGTGGCTACTGCGCGACGAGGGCCGAACGGTCACCGGCTACTTCAGCAACGCCGCGGCGGTGTTCGAGGGCAACGATGTCCGGGTGCTCGGCGTCCCCGTCGGGCGGATCACGTCGGTCGAGCCCGCCGGGCAGGTCGTGCGGATCGAGATGCTGGTCGAGGACTCGGTGCCCGTCCCCGTGGACGCGAACGCCGTGGTCGTGTCACCCAGCCTCGTCACCGGCCGGTACATCCAGCTGACCCCGCCCTACACCGGGGGTCCGCGGATGGCCGACGGGGCGCAGATCCCGCTGCAGCGCACTGCGGTGCCGCTCGGTGTCGACGACCTCACCCGCACCGTCACCGAGCTGTCGACGGTGCTCGGCCCGGACGGGGTGAACCGCGACGGCACGCTGGCCGACCTGCTCGACGTGGGGGCGCAGAACCTCGACGGCAACGGCCAGGCCGTCAACGACACGATCGGCGACCTCGCGCGGCTCACCGACACCCTCGCGGGTTCGCGGGAGGACCTGTTCGGGACGGTCACCGAGCTGCAGTCGTTCGTCGCCACGGTCGAGGCGAACGACGCGCAGGTCGCCGAGCTGACCACGCGACTGGCCGACGTGTCGGGCTTCCTCGCCGGGGAGCGCGACGACCTCGGCGCCGCGCTGGCTGAGCTCTCGTTCGCGCTCGGGGACGTGGCGGCGTTCGTCCAGGACAACCGCGCGGTGCTGCGGTCCAACGTGGACCGGCTCACGGAGGTGACACAGGTGCTGGTGCAGCAGCGGGACGCGCTGGCTGACATCGCCGACGTCGCCCCCGCGGCACTGGGCAACCTCGCCAACGGCTACAACGCGTCCTCGGGCACTCTGGACACCCGCTCCAACCTCCAGGACCTGACGCTGCCGCCGCTGGTGACGGTCTGCAAGGAGGTCCGCCGCGGCACTCCCGAGGGGCTGCCCCCGACGCTCGCCGAACTCTGCGCCGCGCTGGAGCCCGGCATCACCGGCGCCGCGGGGGTGCCGCCGCTCGCGGACGTCATCACGATGCTGCAGCAGGGCCAGTCACCGCCGGTACCGGGCCTGGTGCTGCCGAGGCGGGGAGGTGGCGGATGATACGCCGCACCGCACTGGTCGCCGTGCCGGTCGCGCTCGCCGTCGCGCTGACGTCGAGCTGCGGTGTCCTCGAGGGTGGGCTGCAGCGTGTCCCGCTGCCCGGTGGCGTCGACCCGGGGGAGAACCCGTACCAGGTCGTCGTGGAGTTCGACGACGTCCTCGAGCTGGTGCCGCAGTCGCTCGTGAAGGTCAACGACGTCTCCGTCGGCACCGTCACGGACATCGTGGTGGCGCCGCAGACCTGGAACGCGCTCGTCACCGTCGAGCTCCCGGACGGCGTCGAGCTGCCTGCGAACGCGACGGCTCGCGTGCGCACGACCAGCCTGCTCGGTGAGAAGTTCGTCGAGCTCGCCGTGCCGGAGACCGAGCCCGCCCGTGGCCTGCTCGCCGACGGCGACCGGATCCCGGTCGAGCGCACCACCCGCGCGACCGAGGTGGAGGAGGTACTCGCAGCGTTGTCACTGCTGCTCAACGGCGGTGGCGTCGCGCAGATCCGGACGATCGCGGCGGAGCTGAACCGCGCGCTCGAGGGCAACGAGCCGGAGATCCGCGCGCTGCTCACCGACGTGGAGACGCTCGTCAGCGGCCTCGAGGAGCGCAAGGGCGAGATCACCCGTGCGCTCGACGGGGTGAACCGGCTCAGCGCCGCCCTCACCGGCCAGCGGCAGCAGATCGCGACGGCCCTCGACGGGCTGCCGGAAGGCCTCGGCGTACTCGCCGACCAGCGGACCCAGCTCGTCGGGATGCTCGACGCGCTCGACCAGCTCTCCGGGGTGGCCGTCGAGACGGTGAACCGGAGCCGGGAGGACGTCCTCGCGGACCTGGAGCTGCTGCGACCGACCCTGCAGGCACTCGCCGTGGCGGGCGAGGACGTGCCGAACGCGCTGCAGCTGATCGCGACCTTCCCGTTCACCGACCGCGCGACCGACGCGTTCAAGGGCGACTACGCGAACCTGTTCCTCGATGTCGACCTGGACCTCGGCTCGATCCTCGCGAACCTGTCGGAGTCCCAGCAGCCGCTGCAGGGAGTCCCGCCTGCGCTCGGGGAACCCCTTGCGCCGAGCGGGCCGCTGCTCGACCGGCCGCTGGACGCGCTGTCCGACCTGATCCCGCCCGCCGGTGGGCCGCAGCCGGGTGGGAACAGCCCCGGTGGCCGCCCCAGCGGCGTCGCCTCGCTGCTCGCGCCGTTGCTCGGAGGCTCGCGATGATCACTCCGACGGTGCGGCTGCAGCTGGTGGCGTTCGTGGTGATCACCGTGCTGGGCGTGGGCTACGTCGGCACCCGCTACGCCGACGCCGGGCGGCTGTTCGGTGCGACGACCTACCCGGTGCTCGTGCAGCTCGCGGACTCGGGCGGCATCTTCACCGGCGCGGACGTCACCTACCGCGGCGTCAGCGTCGGCCGGGTCGGGCCGCTGCGGCTCACCGAGGAGGGCGTCGAGGCCCAGCTCGACATCCGGAAGGACGCGCAGGCGATCCCGGCGCAGGCGATCCGGGCGCAGGTGCACAACCTCTCGGCCATCGGCGAGCAGTACGTCGACCTGCTGCCGACCACGTCGCAGGGCCCGTTCCTGGCTGCGGGCGCGGTCATCCCGTCGTCGCGGACCAGCACCCCGGTGCCCGTCGAGGACCTGGTGCGCAACCTGGACCAGCTCGTCCGGTCCGTGCCGCTCGAGTCGCTGGCCACGGTCGTCGACGAGCTGGGCACGGCGTTCGAGGGCACGGGCGCCGACCTGCAGACGCTGCTCGACACCAGCGAGCTCTTCACGCGGGACGCGGTCGACGCGCTGCCGCAGACCCTCGCCCTCATCCGGCAGGGGCGCACGGTGCTGGAGACCCAGAACGAGCAGGACAGCGCGATCCGCTCGTTCAGCGAGGACCTCGCCCTGCTCGCGGAGCAGCTGCAGGCATCCGACCCGGACATCCGGCGCCTCATCGGCACGGGTACCGGCTTCTCGACGCAGACGTCGGCGCTGCTCGCCGAGAGCGGTGACCAGCTCGGCTCGGTGGTGGCGGATCTGTTGACCGTCGCCCGCGTCGCCGAGCCCCGGCAGGACGGGCTGCGCCAGCTCCTGGTCACCTACCCCGCGGTGGTGGCCACGACGTACACCACCGTGCCGGGGGACGGAACCGTGCACCTCGGCCTGGTGCTCAACAACTTCGACCCCTTCGCGTGCACCCGGGGCTACGGCGGCACCCGGCAGCGGCCGGGCACGGCCACCGAGAACGTGCCCGCGAACCTCGACGCCCGCTGCATCCCGACGGCGCAGGCCCCCACCGTGCGGGGCGCGCACAACGCTCCTCGCGAGGAGCAGCCGGGTGCACCGGCGGTCGCGGACCGCTCCGGCGACGCGCCGGGCGCAAGCGTGGTCGTACGACCGTTCACCGGCATGGCGTCGGTTCTCGAGGGGTGAGCACTGCACCACGCCGGTGCGGCGATCGGCACCGACCGCCACCTCCCTACACTGGGGGTCCATGACGACGACCGGCACCGCGGCCCCTGCCACGGGCGGCGGTCCGCTGCGCATCGCCACCCGGGTGGTGGCGGTGCTCGTCGTGCTCGTCCTCCTCGCGGCCGGCTGGTTCGGGGTCTCCTGGTACCGGGCCGCGCACGACGACGCGATCCAGCTCGCGCAGACCCGCGAGGCGGTGCTGCGCGACGCCCGACAGACCGCGATCAATCTGAACACGCTGGACCACACGAAGGTCGACGAGGGCCTCGACCTGTGGGAGCAGTCCTCGACGGGCACCGTCCTGGACGAGTTGCGGCGCAACCGCGAGGCATACGGCACGGCGATCACCGACGCGCGGACCAGCTCCACTGCGGTCGTCGTCGACGCTGCCGTCGCGGACCTCGACTCCGGCGCCGGGACGGCCCGCGTGCTGGTGGGGGCCGATGTCACCTACCGGGCCGAGGAAGGTGCGCCGTCCTGCGTACTCCAGCGCCTCGAGCTGGAGATGAAGCGCGTCGACACCGTGTGGAAGGTCGATCAGGTCGCCCCGGTCGGGACCTCGACGCCCGTCCCGGGTGCGTGCGGGGGCGCCCCCGAAGTCGACGCACCGAACTGAGGAGAGGTCGAACTCTGTGCCACCACCCCGCCGCAGCCCCGCCCCGCGTCGCCCGCGCGTCGCGGGCGCCCAGCGGGCCGAGGCACCGGGCGCGGAGGCGGACAGGCTCGCGGTCGACGATGAGCCTCCCGCACCGGTGACGCCCGGCGCACCCGTCACCTCGGGCGGCCCGGACGGGGTGGCGCGCCTCGTCGGTCTCGTCGCAGTCCTGCTCATCGCCATCGTGCTCGCGGCGTGGTTCCGCGGCGAGGCCGCGCAGCTGCGGGAGTCTGCGGGGGCGGACAACGAGGCGCTCGTCGACGTCGGGGCTACTGCGGAGGCCGTCGGCCAGGTCCGCGACGGGCTCGAGACGGTGTTCTCCTACGACTTCGCCCGGCTGGCCGAGAACCAGGCCGCGGCCCGCGAGGTGATCACGGGCGAGTTCGTGGCCGACTTCGAGGAGCAGTTCGGCCGTGTCCGCGACCTGGCCCCCGGCCAGCAGGCCGTCGTCACGGCGACCGTCCCGAACATCGGGGTGAAGGTGCTGCAGGGGGATCGGGCTGTCCTGTTCGCGTTCATCGACCAGCAGGCGACCCGGCTGGACGCCGACCCGACGCTGAGCGCGGGCCGCGTCGTCGTCACCGCCGAGCGTGTCGACGGTCCCGAGGGCTCGGCGCAGTGGAAGATCGCGAGCGTCGATCCCCGCTGAGCATGGCGACACGCGATCCGCTCGGACCAGATGATCAGCCCAGCCGATCGGTCCGTTCGCCGCTGGTCGCGCCCATCCGACCACTGACCGAGCTCGCCCTCTTGACGTGAGCGCCACCGGGGGTCACGCTTACAACACGCTCGCGCCGGGTATGTCGACCGGCATTGGACAGTCGCCGTCCTTCCGGCTAGACTGGCTCTTTGCGCTGCCCACCTTCGCATGCCTCTCAGGTCAGGGGGCCTGTCGGGCTGCGCAGACCACAACAGTATCAACAGCGCCGCGGTCGTGAGGTCGAGACGCCCACGGCTCCGGCGCTCGGCGGCGCTAGTGTTCGGAAGGACGCATCTTGGCAGTCTCTCGCGCGACCAAGACCTCTGCTGCGAACAACTCCACCCTGATCCACAAGGACAGCGAGCGCCTCCCGGGAGCTCCCCTCCGGGTGTCGTTCGCGAAGATCCGTGAGCCGCTGGAGGTTCCCGACCTGCTGGATCTGCAGACCCAGTCGTTCCAGTGGCTGGTGGGTTCGGAGAAGTGGCTTCAGCGTCGCCTCGACGTCGGCGACGAGGACCCCAAGGGTGGCCTCGCCGACGTCTTGGAGGAGATCTCCCCGATCGAGGACTTCTCCGGTTCGATGTCTCTCTCTTTCTCCGACCCGCGCTTCGACGAGGTGAAGGCATCGGTCGAGGAGTGCAAGGACAAGGACATGACGTACGCGGCGCCGTTGTTCGTCACCGCGGAGTTCACCAACAACAACACCGGCGAGATCAAGTCGCAGACGGTGTTCATGGGGGACTTCCCGGTCATGACGGGCAAGGGCACCTTCATCATCAACGGCACCGAGCGCGTGGTCGTCTCGCAGCTGGTGCGCTCGCCCGGTGTGTACTTCGACCACAGCGTCGACAAGGCGACCGACAAGGACGTCTACAGCGTCAAGATCATTCCGAGCCGGGGTGCGTGGCTGGAGTTCGACGTCGACAAGCGGGACACGGTCGGCGTTCGGATCGACCGCAAGCGCCGCCAGCCCGTCACCGTGCTGCTCAAGGCGCTGGGCTGGACCACGGAGCAGATCGCGGAGCGCTTCGCGCACTCCGAGACCCTCCTCGCAACCCTGGAGAAGGACCACACCGCAGGGCCGGACGAGGCGCTGCTGGACATCTACCGCAAGCTGCGTCCGGGTGAGCCGCCGACCCGGGAGAGCGCGCAGACACTGCTGGAGAACCTGTTCTTCAAGGTGAAGCGCTACGACCTCGCCAAGGTCGGCCGGTACAAGGTCAACAAGAAGCTGGGGCTGAGCACTCCGCACACCTCCGGTGTCCTCGCCGAGGAGGACATCGTCACGACCATCGACTACCTCGTGCGGCTGCACGCCGGCGAGGACTCGATGCCTGCCAAGTCCGGCGCCGACGGCGCGACGGTGCCCGTCGAGACCGACGACATCGACCACTTCGGCAACCGCAGGCTGCGCACCGTCGGCGAGCTGATCCAGAACCAGATCCGGGTCGGCCTGTCCCGCATGGAGCGCGTGGTGCGCGAGCGGATGACCACGCAGGACGTCGAGGCGATCACGCCGCAGACCTTGATCAATATTCGCCCGATCACGGCGGCGATCAGGGAGTTCTTCGGCACCTCGCAGCTCTCGCAGTTCATGGACCAGACCAACCCCCTCGCCGGGCTGACCCACAAGCGGCGGCTCTCGGCGCTGGGCCCGGGCGGGCTGTCCCGTGAGCGGGCGGGCTTCGAGGTCCGCGACGTGCACCCCAGTCATTACGGCCGGATGTGCCCGATCGAGACACCGGAAGGGCCGAACATCGGTCTCATCGGCTCGCTCTCCTCCTACGCGCGGGTCAACCCGTTCGGCTTCATCGAGACCCCGTACCGCAAGGTCGTGGACGGTCAGGTCACCGAGACCATCGACTATCTCACCGCGGACGAGGAGGACCGCCACGTCATCGCGCAGGCGAACGCCGTGCTGGCCGACGACGGGCACTTCGCCGAGGAGCGGGTGCTGGTCCGGCGCAAGGGCAGCGAGGTCGACTACATCGACCCGCACGGCGTCGACTACATGGACGTCTCGCCGCGGCAGATGGTGTCGGTCGCGACCGCGATGATTCCGTTCGTCGAGCACGACGACGCGAACCGCGCGCTGATGGGCGCCAACATGCAGCGTCAGGCCGTGCCGTTGCTGCGCAGCCACTCCCCGCTGGTGGGTACCGGCATGGAGCTGCGGGCGGCCGTGGACGCAGGCGACGTCGTCGTCGCGGACAGGGCGGGGGTGGTCGAGGACATCTCGGCCGACTACATCACCGTGATGGCCGACGACGGCACCCGCCAGACCTACCGGATGGCGAAGTTCCACCGATCCAACCAGGGCACCTGCATCAACCAGCGCCCGATCGTGGACGACGGCGCGCGGGTGGAGGTCGGGCAGGTCATCGCCGACGGGCCGTGCACCCAGGACGGTGAGATGGCCCTCGGAAAGAACCTGATGGTCGCCATCATGCCGTGGGAGGGGCACAACTACGAGGACGCGATCATCCTCTCGCAGCGCCTGGTGCAGGACGACGTGCTCACGTCGATCCACATCGAGGAGCACGAGATCGACGCCCGGGACACCAAGCTCGGCGCCGAGGAGATCACCCGGGACATCCCGAACGTCTCCGAGGAGGTCCTCGCGGACCTCGACGAGCGCGGCATCATCCGCATCGGTGCCGAGGTCCAGGCGGGCGACATCCTGGTCGGCAAGGTGACTCCCAAGGGGGAGACCGAGCTGACCCCGGAGGAGCGGCTGCTGCGGGCGATCTTCGGTGAGAAGGCGCGCGAGGTCCGCGACACCTCGCTCAAGGTCCCGCACGGCGAGACCGGCAAGGTCATCGGCATCCGGGTGTTCTCCCGCGAGGACGAGGACGAGCTGGCGCCCGGCGTCAACGAGCTGGTGCGCGTGTACGTCGCGCAGAAGCGCAAGATCCAGGACGGGGACAAGCTCGCCGGGCGCCACGGCAACAAGGGCGTCATCGGCAAGATCCTTCCCGTCGAGGACATGCCCTTCCTCGTCGACGGGACGCCGGTCGACGTCGTGCTGAACACCCACGGTGTGCCGCGCCGGATGAACATCGGACAGATCCTGGAGACGCACCTGGGCTGGATCGCGTCGCGGGGCTGGAAGATCGAGGGCAACCCGGACTGGGCGAGCCGGATGCCCGTGGAGATCCACGAGGCGCAGCCGGGTACCCGCACCGCGACGCCGGTGTTCGACGGTGCCCGTGAGCACGAGATCACCGGGCTGCTGTCCTCGACGCTGCCCAACCGGGACGGCGACCAGATGGTCGGGCCCGACGGCAAGGCGCAGCTGTTCGACGGCCGTTCCGGTGACCCGTACCCGTATCCGGTGGCCGTCGGCTACATGTACATCATCAAGCTCCTGCACCTGGTCGACGACAAGATCCACGCCCGGTCCACCGGCCCGTACTCGATGATCACCCAGCAGCCGCTCGGCGGTAAGGCGCAGTTCGGTGGCCAGCGCTTCGGCGAGATGGAGTGCTGGGCGATGCAGGCCTACGGCGCGGCGTACACGCTGCAGGAGCTGCTGACGATCAAGTCCGACGACGTGCTCGGCCGCGTGAAGGTGTACGAGGCCATCGTCAAGGGCGAGAACATCCCCGAGCCGGGGATCCCGGAGTCGTTCAAGGTCCTGCTCAAGGAGCTGCAGTCGCTGTGCCTCAACGTCGAGGTGCTCTCCAGCGACGGCGCGGCGATCGAGATGCGGGACTCCGACGACGAGGACCTGGAGCGGGCGGCCGCCAACCTCGGCATCAACC
>JALYQB010000660.1 GCA_030856045.1 Actinomycetota bacterium | reverse complement strand
GCCCACTCCACCTCAGCGCCTCGGCGGCAGTCGCGGCCCGGGATCCAGCAGCGGCGCCATAAGGTCGCCGTCATCCGCGACCCGCGCCAGGACGTCGTCGGTGGTGAACTCGAGGTCGCGCGGCGCGCGGCACGAGCCGACCTCGTCCCACGTGATCGGGGTGGAGACCGTCGGTCGCTCCCGGCCGCGCAACGAGTACGGCGCGACGGTGGTCTTGGCCGGGTTGTTCTGGCTCCAGTCGACCAGCACCTTGCCGCCGCGCACCGCCTTCGCCATGCGGGAGACGACCTCGCCGGGCCGCTCGGCGGCGAGCCGTTCGGCGACCGCCTTCGCATACTCCGACGTCCGCTCGGCATCGGGCACCTGGACCGGCGCGTAGACCTGCATGCCCTTGGAGCCGCTGGTCTTGGCGAGGCAGCCGAGGCCCTCCTCGGCGAGCACCTCCCGGACGGCTTCGGCGACGCGGGCGCAGTCGACGATCGTCGCGGGCGCGCCGGGGTCGAGGTCGAACACCAGCAGGTCGGGAGTGCGCCGGGCGCCGCGCGGGCCGACCGTCCATTGCGGCACGTGCAGCTCGAGCCCCGCCATGTTCGCCGCCCACACCAGCGAGGGCAGATCGTCGAGCACGGCATAGCCGATCTCCTCGTGCGCCTTGGTGCTGCCCGGGGTGGGCAGGCGCACTACGCGCAGCCAGCCCGGGGCGTGGCGCGACGCGTCCTTGTCGTAGAACGGCTGCGCGCCGACCCCGTCGGGCCAGCGGCGCAGCGTGAGGGGACGGTCGGCGAGATGCGGCAGCAGGACGGGCGCGATGCGCGTGTAGTAGTCGATGACCTCGCCCTTGGTGAAGCCCGTTACCGGGTAGAGCACCTTGTCCAGGTTCGACAGCCGGAGCCGGCGCCCCCCGACCTCCACCGTCACCGTCGCGCCCGCCATGGGTCTCAGCCTGGCAGCCGGCCGCGCGGTCAGGGTGACCAGCGGTCGAGGAATGCTGCGAGCCGGCCGATGGCGGCGGCCAGGTCCTCGACGTGAGGCAGCGTGACGATCCGCAGGTGATCCGGCCGCGGCCAGTTGAACCCGGTGCCCTGCACCAGCATCACGTGCTCCTCGCGGAGGAACCGCAGCACGAACTGCTCGTCGTCGTCGATGCGGTATCGGGAAGGGTCGAGCCGGGGGAACGCGTAGAGCGCGCCCTTCGGCCGCACACAGCTCACCCCGGGGATGTCGTTGAGCAGCCTCCATGCGGTATCGCGCTGCTCGCGTAACCGCCCGCCGGGCAGCACGAGCTCGCGGATGTCCCGCGGCCCGCCGAGCGCGGCCTGGATCCCGTGCTGGGCGGGGACGTTGGGGCACAGCCGCAGGTTCGCGAGCACGGTGAGGCCCTCGAGGTAGCTCCGCGCGTGCTGCGTCGGGCCGGACACCACCATCCACCCGGCGCGGAACCCGGCGACCCGGTACGCCTTGGAGAGCCCGTTGAACGTCACGCACAGCACGTCGGGGGCGAGCGACGCGGTGGCGACGTGGACCGCGCCGTCGTACAGGATCTGGTCGTAGATCTCGTCGGAGAACACGACCAGGCCGTGCCGGCGCGCGATGTCCAGCAGCGCGGTGAGCACCTCGGGCGGGTAGACGGCGCCGGTCGGGTTGTTCGGGTTGATGATCACCAATGCGCGGGTGCGGTCGGTGATGCGGCGCTCGACGTCCGCCGGGTCGGGAAGCCACCCGGCGCCCTCGTCGCAGATGTAGTGCGCCGAGCGGCCGCCGCAGAGGCTGACCACCGCGCTCCACAGCGGGAAGTCCGGCGCGGGGACGAGCACCTCGTCGCCGTCCTCGAGCAGGGCCTGCAGCGCCATCGTGATGAGCTCGGAGACACCGTTGCCGAGCCACACGTCGTCGACGTCGATGTGCTGCACGCCCTTGGCCAGGTGGTACTGCACCACCGCGCGGCGGGCGGGGACGATGCCGCGGGAGTCGCTGTAGCCCTGGGAGGACGACAGCTGGCGCACCATGTCGCGGACGATCTCGTCGGGCGCCTCGAAGCCGAACGGCGCCGGGTTGCCGATGTTGAGCCGCAGGATCCGGTGCCCCTGCCGCTCGAGGTGGACCGCTTCGTCGAGCACGGGGCCGCGCACGTCGTACGCGACCCCGCGCAGCTTGCTGGACTGGCTGACCTGCATGGGCCCCGACACTACGGTCACGCCGCCGTCGTGAATTCCGGGTCCCACGGCGCGGGAACCAGCCCGTGGTCCGGCGAAGCCGTCTGCCCGGGCACGGAGTGTGATGACCGCCGACGCACGATCGGCGCTGTGACGGCGGCAGCGCACCCCGTACCCTGCGTCGCGGGGCGGCGCGATCAGAGCCCGAGTGCACAGGAGGGCGTCCATGCCGATCCGCACCGAGCGCGGGCGCGGGGTCGCGTACCGCAGCGCGTGGGGCTGGCCGCTGCGCTCCCCGCTGCACGCCGCGGCAGTGATCGCCGTGGTCCTCGCACTCGTGCTCGCCGCGGACCGGCTCGCCTCGACCACCGAGACCCGGATCATCGCAGGCGAGGCGCACCCCGGCCCGCTTGTGGTGGGCACCGGCAGCGGCACCGACATCGGCACCGGCGAGATTTCACCCGAGCCCGCGGCACCGCCTGCACCCGAGCCCGCGGCACCGCCTGCGCCCGAGGTGCTCCCGGTACCGGAGTCGTGGGACGTTCCCCCGGCTGCCCCCGCGCCCGAGCCGCCACCCCCCGCCGCGCCGGACGTGATCCCCCTCCCGCAAGCCCCGGCGCCCGCGGCGTTGCCCGTCCCCGAACCCCCGCC
>JALYQB010000658.1 GCA_030856045.1 Actinomycetota bacterium | reverse complement strand
ATGAGTTGGTGGCCTGGGCCGACAGCGCGAACGAGCATCGTGACCAGGGCCGGTTCGCACTGGCTGGACGTGATCTGGGCATGCTGTTGACCGAGCTGCAGGCGCACGCGCTGACGGCTGGATCGGCCGAGCGAGCCCGCGCGTTCAGAGCGCTTGTACTGGCGTGCATCGTGGCTGGCGACGTTGCGAATAGGATCGCGGGCAATGCCGACTTGTCGGTCTCGGCGACCGGACGTGGGTACGACATGGCCTGTCGGCATGGCGACGCCGGGCTGATGGGTTTCGCCCGCTGGTGCTGGGCGCTGCAACTGATGTGGCTTACCGCACGTGGCCGTGCATCGCGGGTGCTCACCGCCGGGATTGACGAGCTAGCGCCATCAGCTCGGCTGCGTGATGAGGACACGCTGGCCGCGGAGATGCTCGGCATGACGCATCTCGCCCAGGCGCAGCGCGCGGCGCGGGACAAGCAGCATGACGACGCGCAGGCGCATCTGGCCGAGGCCGGGGAGATCGCCGCGCGGATCGGGGAGTGCAACGGACTGCGCATGCACTTCGGTCCCACCAATGTCGCGGTCTGGCAGTTGGGGATCGGTATCGAGCTGGGTGAGGGTGGCCGGGCCTATGAGTTGGCTACCCGGATGCCGCTGGACGTAGCAGCGCTCAATAGTCAAGAAAGATCTGCGGCGCTGTCTTTCGATCTGGCTCGGGCGCTGGTGCAGGACGGACCGAACCGCGACGCGGAGGCGATCCGCCACCTGGACACCGCCGACCGCCTCTCCCCCACCCGAATCCGTAACGACCCGATCGCCCGGGACCTAGTCGTCACGCTGGTCCGGCGTGCCCCGCGTCGGGTGTGGGAGCTGGACAGCCTGCGAAACCGGTTCGGCATCGGCGGCCAGGGTCCACGGAACGTGGACAGTTAGCCCGATCTTCACCGCACCCTTTGTTGCATGATCAACCCAGGCGAACATGAGACCTACCGAGCGGCACTCGAGGCCCGGCGGCCGGGCGGTGGCGGAGTCTGCACCCTGCTGGTACGCCGTGTGGGCGAGCGGCGGGTGCAGCTGCTCCACAACGGGGTGCTGTCGACCGTCGCGGAGCTGTCCGACGCCCAAGCGTACGAGCTGATCGGCGACAACCGGCACGGCGACCCGGCAGTGTTCGTCGCGGTGCGCACCGGCCCGATGGGACGGACTCCGTGGCGATCGAGGGTGCGGACCGGGCTGTGGCGATGCGCGACCGCACCCGAGACGAGCGGCTGATCGTGCCCTCGGAGCCACCGGGCGGGTCTAGGAGGGCGCTGAATAAGTCGGTTCGCCGCAAGTTCGCAAGCCGCTGACCTGGACCTTTACAGGTCGCGAGCCTCGGGAAACGGGGTTTTTCAGCGCCCTCCTAGCGCGGTGTGGCGCCGCGAGGGTGCTGTGACGACGTCCTGGCCGAGCTGTTCGAGCTGTCGCAGGGACGGCCGCGGTGACGGCGACGATCCGGGTGCGGGTCAACCCTGCGGGTAACGGCGAGTGGGTGGTCTACGCCGACTCCGGGGACCGGGCGCAGCCGTGGGTGAGATCCGGCGGTGGCGTCGTCGGCTGGGAATACCACGTCCACGTGGCGGACTGGCCGGAGTTCGAGTTGGCGATCCCGGACCGAGCCGCTCCGGGCCCGGAGTGCCCCGGTCACCCTGAACACCCGCCGGTCCCATCCCCCACCGCGACACCGGGCGTTGTTGCGCTGCTCGGATGGCGTCACCGCCGGGCGCGCACCCGGTAGTACGAGTGGCGGACACCGGCGCCGCAGACGGGCACGGACCGCGCTCCGTCGTCGGAAAGCCCGCAGTAGCCGGTCTCGCCGAATCGGCCACCGATGAACACGAGGACGGCCGGGCGGCCGCAGGTGCACACTCGCCGGGCTCCGCCGGGCGGTGGCTGGTGGTGGGAAGGTTGCTCATGGGCCGGACCTCGTTCCGGTCAGGACCCCGGCCGGTTGCGTCGCCACGCCGGGAACCGTCCTACGTGGAGACCGGACCGACGTGAGCGAAGACTCCCAGCCGCCGGAACCCGAGCCGCCGCCCCCGGTTCCACGGGACGATCCCGACGATCCGCCTACCTCTGATGCGGGTGGAGACGCGTGCCGTCGACCGGTGGTGTCGTGCCCAGCTGCGTCGCGGCGGTGCGCAGCGTCGAGCGGATGCGCTCCTCCCGCTGATCCCGCTCGGCCTGGCCGGGATGCTGAAGCGCTTTGCGGCTCGGGTGGTAGGTCTCCAGCACGTGGAGCTGTCGTGCCCGAACCAGTTCGCCATTCGCTGCGGCGAACAGGCGCCAGGCCGCCCTCGCGTCGGTTCCAAGCGACAGGACCACATGCAGGCGCGGCATCAGCTCGATAATCCGCCGCAGCGGTTCGACACCGGCAGCGAGCTGGACCACCGTGGGCTTGGCGTTGATGTACCAGGGGTAGGCGTTCCACGGCACAACGTCTGCCTGGTCGATGCGTGCCTCGGCGAGGAAGTGCCAAAAACGCTCAGCCGTTTGGTCGTCGTTCTCGACGCACAGGAAGCCCGACCCCTTCACGCCACCCGCCTTCGGCCCGGGGTCACGCAGGATCGCCAGGGCCGGTGCCTCAACCCCGCGGTACATTGGCGGGATGTACGGCGGGTGTCCCGCGTCGTCCAGCTCCCCGAGTTCGTCAACGAACCGGTTGAGCGGCTCGACGTGGGGTTCATACCGCCGCGCCCATTGCTCGGCTTGGAACGCAAGATCCCGCAT
>JALYQB010000643.1 GCA_030856045.1 Actinomycetota bacterium | reverse complement strand
CCGCGAGGTCACCAGGCAGGCACCTGGCCGGCACCCACGCGCAACCGCACGCCGGGAACCGGCCAAGAACGTCTTCACCTGCACCGATGACACCCCAAGCAAAACGATCTAGCGCTGTAGTACTAGCGCTGACGGTGGAGAGCAGGTCGTCGGCGAGCAGTTGGGCGAAGGGTTCGGTGAGCTCGACGTGTTCGATGTCGCCGTCACGGTGGAGGTAGAGGGCCTGGAAGAAGCCTTGGTTGATCTGGCGGCGGATGCGTGGTGGGGCTGTCGCATAGTGCCGGTTGCAGCTGCTTGCCACACTCAGGGCGCGCTCGAGTTGACCGGTCAGGTCGGTGAGGGTGGCGCTGGCGGTGGCCAGTTCCCGCTCGGCGTCGGCCTTGTCTCGGGTGAGGCGGGTCATCTCGGCTTTGAGCATGTCCAGTGGCACGGCGCCGTCGTAATGGCAATCCCCCGAAACCGTAGAGACTTCGCTTAGTGTGATCTTGTAGTTGGGTCGTGTTGTTCGCGTCGCGCGCGAGTGGGGGCAGGCGCTGGTGCCTGCCCGCGCTGTGCGCCGGTTGGGGGCCGTCGAGGCTCCGGGGTCAAGGGCGGCCGTAGGCCGTCGCCTCGGCGATCGCGTCAGCGACCCTTGAGGCTGGAGGTGCGGGTCCCATACCCTGCGCGGCGCGTTGTGGAGTTCAGCGGCGGCGTAGCCGCCTCCGTTGTCGTTGTGCCCGTGGGTGAGCATCTTCGGTCAGGCCACCTCGGTGTCGGTGTCGGGATCCTCGGTGTCGGGGTCGGCCGGATGGGCCAGCTCGTAGTCGATCGGGGAGATCATCCCGATGGAGGAGTGTCGGCGAGTGCGGTTGTACTCATCGACTCAGGCCGCGACCCGCTGGCGCGCGGCCGCCTTGGTGGCGAACTGCTCGCAGGAGCGCAGCTCGAACTCCAGGGTGGAGTGCCACGATTCGATGACCGCGTTGTCCAGCGCCGATCCCGGTCGCCCCATCGACTGTCGGATGCCCAACCTGGTACAGGCGGCGCGGAACAGCCCGGCGGTGTACTCGCTGCCGCGGTCGGTGTGCAGCACCACCCCGCCCACCTGACCGCCGCGCACCGCGACCGCCATCGCCAACGAGCCGTAGGCCAGCTCGGCGTCGTGGTGCTCGCTCAAGGCGAACCCAACGATGCGCCGCGAGCACACGTCCAGCACGCTGGCTAGCTGCAGCTTGCCCTCGGCGGTGTCGATCTCAGTGCCGTCACCGAACCAGCGCTGATTCACTCGTCGCGCGCTGAAGTCCCGCCCGACCAAGTCCGGAGCATGCCAGCGGCCCTTACCGGGACGAGTAGTGCTCCGGCGGCGACGTTTGGCCCTGGCCCGCAGCCCCTGCTCGGCCATCACCGCGGCGACCGTGTTCTGGCTGACGCGCCAGCCCATCTCCCGCAGATCCGCAGTGATCCTCGGCGCGCCATAGCTACCGCGATGACGGGCGAACAACACCGCGATCAGCGCCTCCAAGGCTCTGCGCCGCGCCCGCCGAAGCGAGCCATCGCCATGGCGCCACTTGTAGAACCAGGCCTGGGAGACCCCCAACGCCCGGCACGCCAGCGCGTGCGGTACCCCGTATTCGGCCCTCTG
The DNA here is from genome assembly GCA_030856045.1 of Actinomycetota bacterium. Classification (GTDB taxonomy): domain Bacteria; phylum Actinomycetota; class Actinomycetes; order Mycobacteriales; family Pseudonocardiaceae; genus JALYQB01. Next base: position 7,755 of record JALYQB010000643.1, on the reverse strand, counting down.
GGCCGCGATGAACTTGGCCACGGCTACCGCCGTCCCATCGCGTCGGTGACCCAGAGGGCCACCGAGCGCTTGAGCACATCACGCTCCATGGCCAGCTCGGCGTTTTCCCGCCGCAGCCGGGCCAGCTCGATGCGCTCGTCTTCGTCCAGCCGCCCGTTGCCGTCCTTGCCCTGTCGGTCCAGGGCCACCCAGTTCGCCAACGTGCCCGGGTTGATCCCCAGGTCCTTGGCGATCTGCGCGATCGGACGCCCGGTCTCACGGACAAGCCGGACCGCGCCCTCCTTAAAGTCTTGATCAAACTTCCGTCGTGACTCCGGCATCGCCCCTGCCTCCTTAAAGGCGATGTCTCTACGTTACGAGGGGAAGCCCATACCCAACCACCCACCCACCCAGCAAGATCAGCCACGCGGTGATCATCACCGCTGACCTGGGCTCAGCCTCCTCACGACACGCCGAACTGCCGTTGCAGTCCTAAGCCTGAGTACTGGCAGTCAAGCCCAGCTCGCATTGCGGGGTCTGGCGTGGCCAGACTTGGGCATGCTAGGCAGTCCCGGCATGAAAGCCCACTACAATCCCCGGGCAGGGTAGCTTGCCGTCGTGCTCGTCATCGTTGATCTTCTGGTCGAACTGCTGGACTCGCTGCTGAACCTCGACGAAGGTGATGACCTTCCGCGAGGTCTGCGCACCAGGGGTGTCAGGTACGCGGGACGGTTGTACTAGGCGGGACCACGACCTCGGCGAGGAGGCTCAGCGGCCATTGTCAAGAGGCGTCTGACCTCCGGCGAGGGGTGTGAAAGCCGCCCACTGAGGTGCACCAGACGGACGTTGTGCAACCGCGCCCCAGCAGATTCTGCTGGGGCGCGTTGCGTGTCGGTGTGTCGCCGGTGACGCTACACAGGACGGCGGCTGGCTGGTCGGTGCGGCTGGCCGTGTCCGTGGCTGTGTCCTGCTGCTTGTCGCCTGGCTGTCCAGCGAGGATCGCGTGGGCGCTGACGGTGGGGAGGAAGTTGTCGCCGAGCAGCTGAGCGAACGGCACGGTGAGCTCGATGGGTGCTCACCCTACCGGTGGCCGCGGCGGGCGCACCCGAACAAGGGGAAGTGCTGGGCCGCGGCCCGGTACTTCGCCGCGTTCTATCCCAGAAGGACAGACCGCTGGATGTTCGGCGACCGCGACAGCGGCCGCTACCTGGTCAAGTTCTCCTGGACCCCGATCGTCCGGCACACCCTGGTCAAGGGCAGACCATCCCCCGACGATCCCACCCTGACCGAGTACTGGGCGACCCGGCGCAGACGTAGGAAACCACCGCTGGGCTCGTTCCTGCTGCGACTCCTGCGGTCGCAGAGCGGACGCTGTCCGGTCTGCGACGACCTTCTGCTACACGCAGATCGACAACCGCAGAGCCCCAAGAGAATGGAAGCAGTGGCTCATCGGACTGCGCAAGACGATCCGCCGCACGGCAATTGCTGCACAGGATCGCCCGACGAACGACACCGCACACTGCCTCGTACACGCTAACTGCGCGCGGCGACGCAACCTCGCTGTGCGCAAACCGGCGCTTCTGACAGCCCGCCCGCCCCCGGGGCTTGCTTGAGCCGTGTGCCGGGAAACCGGCACGCACGGTACACTGCGCTACCGCCTGCTGCACACCGCCGTGCGCCTCGTCCGCGGCCAACGCAAACGGAAGATCAAAATCCCGGAGGACTGGCCTTGGGCACACGAGCTGCAAACGTGCTTTCAGGCCGCCTTCGCACTCGTCCCACCCTGACCCCACCACCCCACTCCACCCTGCCCGACGACCTCCAGGACCCAGCCGCCCCCGTGGAACCGGCGCCTCACCCGACGCGGCAGCCGGGCACCCAACGTCGGCTCCTACCTCAACCAAGATCAGAAACAGAGGTGAAGATCACCGAAGTTGACCCTGGAGGGAGCCCGCCACACCCGTGCGTGATCAAGGCTAGTCACCGTGGACGGGGCGGGCGCCACTCTGGACCTGGTCCGCCACCTCACCACGCTCAACGCCACCCCGGGCGCCGCGTGCACTCATCGGGGGCTCTGGAGCGTCGGATGAAGTGTTACCCGGACGGTAACAGAACGTCCATCGTCGGCGACAAGAGATGTGACGTTACGGTGAGGTTGTCCCGCTTACCGGAAAGGAGGCATCCAGACGTGCAAAGCAAAACGTGGCGGCCCTCGAGGTCCGTGCTCGGAGGTCTATTCTTTGTAGGCGCTCCGAAACTCCTGCGCGAACTCGATCGTATGATTCGCCGACCGTGGTTGTGGTGGATCGATGAGCTGCTTCCTCTCATCTACCTCGTGGTCAGACCGGGGGAAGACAGTCCACTCGTGGGGATCGAGGACCGCTTGCGCCACGGCACGAGGGTGGTCTATAGCCGAATCGATCAGCGGAACTACCGGGACGATCCGCCCGAGACCAAAGTCAGCGACCTGCTGAACAGCGTCGTCGCCGACCTGTCATACGAGCAGCGTCGCGTGCGGAGAATACGGTTTCCGCACTACAGTTTGGCGTTCTGGCTGCAGAATTTGACGTCCCCTGGCCAGGAACAACCTGATCAACTCGACGACCGCATTGACGACGAGCTCGAGAACTTCATTCGTCACCGCTACCGGCTGAGTAACACTGTCACGGAGACGACCGGAGACCTCACCAACGAGTTTCCCTGGTATATTCGGTTATCAATCCTTTGGCTGCCGCCGCTCCGTATGGTCATTATGCGGAGGGCATGGCGGCCTCCGCGATGGTTCGCCAAGCACAGTCTCGGCGACAGGTACGGGCGATCCTTCAAGTCGCTGAGCCAGGCGTTCATGATGCGGGCCAGTGGCGGGCAGGAGGGACACGTGATCACGCAGGCTGAGGTCGATTCGCTCCTTGTCGATGCGTTCCTCGAGGACATCCGGCGTGCCTACCGCTGGCGGACAGTCCTCGGTGCCGGTCGACGCAGGACCACCTATCCTGTATTGCTAGTCGATCACGCCTACTCCGGGACTCCGGGCCTTCGACTCCTTGAACTGATTAGCCAGTCACGGAGCGCGGCGGGCTGGCGAAGTCGGCGACGGCCGGATCCGTATCGAGCTGACCAGCTGCTGGTCGTGGCGCGAGGTGACGAAGCGGGGCTTGACAACTTGAGGGGACGCGCAGTTCCTGAAGATGTCGAGTTGTTCGTCGCTGCCAATGTACAATCGGCCCTCCGGGACTGGAGGGACAGGTTGAACGTGTTGGCGCAAAATCGGAGCTGGTTCCTCCCACTTGAAGTACCAGCTCCTGCCGAACAGCCCGGTGACCGCGACATGCTGACCGAAACCCCGCTGCTCACCGGACGGCCGCCCGTAATGACGTTCGTAGCTCCGCTGATACTAGTGGTGGCAGCGGGAGTGAACGTGTACTCAACCTACTACGCACACTGCGGATCCTGGTTTTGGCAACCTCAGCTCCAGCGCGAACCGTTGGACGGGATCCGCGACCAGTGCGTCGGCGTAGCTCCGTCAAGTTATCGGTTCTTCAGCGATCTCTCAAATGTCGTAGGCCTCGAACAGCAGACCGCCAAGGAGCTCGAAGCGGTGGAAGAGCGGATCCATGAGGCCAACCGCGAGGTGGAGAAGTTTCCGAACTACTTGTCCGTAGTGTACCTCGCAACATTGACGCCAGGAAGTGCCGAAGGCTACCGATCCCAAGTCGAGCAACTGCGGGGTGTAGCTGTGGCGCAGGAGGAGAACAAGCGGGACAAACCGGTCCGAGTTTTATTCGCGAACGCTGGCGATGGCATGAACTACGGTAGAAGCGCAGCCGAGGAGATCGCCACCATGGCCGAGGAAGACAGCACTATTGCCGCGGTCATCGGCCTAGGTGTCAGCAGGGAGGGCACCCGGGAGGCGATGGTCCTCTTGGGTGACGAGAAACTGCCAATGATCGGGGCGGCGATCTCGGCGACCGAGCTCGCCACGACAACAACTCCATACTATTACCAGGTGGGGCCCACGAATGAGCGGGAAGCCCAAGTCGCGGCCTTCCGTGCCGGACAGCTCGGTGCCCGCACGGCGACCGTTTACTACTCTGGTGATCCTAACGACATCTATAGCAATGACTTAAAGGACCAAGTCAAGGAAGCGTTCGAGCGACAACAGATCGCGGTGAGAGAGAAACGGTACCGCGTCGGACCTGCTGGAGCAGATTCTGACGTCAGCCTCCTCGGACGTGACGCATGCAGTATTCCGCAAGACGGTGTCGCTTTCTATGCGGGACGAGCAGAACAACTGCCCGTCTTCTTGAACGGGATGAAGAATTCTTGCGAGGGAAACTACCCTAAAGTGATCGCCGGTGACGACGTCGTTGGGTTCGTACTCGCCGATGGACTAATGCGGTTCCCCGGGCTCGAACTCGAATACATGTCATTCGCTTCGAGCCTGGTATGGGTGCCGGACTGCAAGGCGGCGGCAGGTGAAGTCGCGTTCTTTGCGGGTTATATGGATATGTTCGGTGACGAATGCAGGAGGACGCAGGATAGCACTGCCGTCCTGACTTACGACGCTTTGCTCGCTTTCACTCAGGCCGCCAGAAACGCCAGAGATCCGCATCCGTCCGGAGACGCCATTCGGGCAGGGCTCGAGGACATCAGCGGGGAAGGCGCACTCCGTGGTGCGAGCGGTATCATCGACTTCCCGATAAGTGGTGCTGCACAGTCGGTGCCCCAGAACAAGGCGATACTCGTGCTGTCGTCAAGAGGCGGCTCTGAGCCTGAAAGGGTGCTGCTATGCGGACAGATTGCTGGTGTCGTACGAGGTGCGAATGACATGTGCCCGTAACGAAACTCCCCGGCTACCGACCGCTGCAGCAGCAAATTTACGGTGTGGAGTGTCGATGACCTTAAGACAGAGGAGAATTACCCAAAGTAGCTGATCGGACTTCCAGTCGCGAGGTGGGACGAGCTGATCCCGGCGAGCCCCGCGACCACGGGTAGCCGGTTTCACGCGTTGCAACGGAGGCTATCTATGCGACGGCGGATCGCGTCCCACCTCGTCGTGCTGGTCGTCGGCATGGTCGTCGCTGCGGCCGCGCTGCACGTCCTGGGCCCATCCCGGGACCCGAACCGCGCCGCCGGCACCGAGCAGCCGACCGGGCAGCCGACCGGGCAACGGGCCGGGCAACGGGCCGGGCCGCAGCCCGCCGGGCACCAGAGCGGGCAGAAGAGCTACGGCCTCTACGTCGGTGGTGACCACACCGCGGACGGCAGTGTGCTGCTCGGGGGCAGTGGCGACGAGGTGTCGAGTCACTGGCTGGAGATCGTGCCCGGGAAGGACCATCCCCCGGGTGCGACGATGAGCGTCGGTGTCACCGGTGAGGCGGCGATCCCCGGTGAGCTGATCCAGATCCCGCAGGTCCCCCGTACCCACAAGTACATCTCGATGGATTACAGCGAGTTCGAGGGCTTCCCGCCGCCGCTGACCAACGGCGGGCTCAACGAGCATCAGGTGGCGATCCGCGATATCTGGTCGCCGTCGCGTGAAGAGCTCGTCGACATGACCCCCACCCCGCAGCGCGGGCCGCAGTACAGCGACCTGGCCCGGATCGGGCTGCAGCGGGCCACCAGCGCGCGCGAGGCGGTGCAGATCATGGGTGAGTTGATCGACAAGCACGGCTACTCCACCTACGGCGGCAACTCCCACCTCATCGCCGACGCCGGGGAGGGGTGGGTGATGCTGCAGTTCGCCGGCGGCCAGGGGCTCTGGGTCGCCGAGCGGCTCGGTGCCGACGATATCCGGATGTCCTATCCCGGCTACATCACGCAGATCCCGGCGAACTGCCGGGAGCACCCCGATTTCGCGTGCTCGGCCGACTTCGTCGACTTCGCCGCACAGCAGGGTTGGTGGCAGCGGGGTACGCCCTTCGACGTCAACGAGGTTTACGGCGAGAAAGGCTGGGACTACCGCGCTACCCCCGGCGAGGGCAAGTACGTCGCCCCCGCCACGATCGAGCAGGAACTGGCGCGTCTCGCGCCGGTGACGCTCGAGGAGTTCATGGCCACCGTGCGCGACTCCCGGATCTCCAGCGACCGCACCGGCTACGGGCAGGTGGCGCAACTGCGTCGCGGGATCGACCGTGACCTGCTGCGGCTGTGGGTCTCACCGATCGCGGCGGCGACCAGCCCGCTGATCCCGTACTCCATCGGGGTGAGCGACGAGCCACCCGAGTACCGGCAGCACCGCTACCTCACCAAGGACGCGGGCAACACCTTCCTCAACCCCGAGTACGCCCCCCAGGAGGGCACCGAGTTCGCCGGCAGGCTGTTCAAACGGCTGATGTATCACACCTGCACACACCCGGAGCAGTTCCATCCGGAGGTGCGCGAGGCGCTGCACGGCTTCGAGCAGAGGATGCGCGCCGAGCAGGCCACCGTCGAGGACACCGCACGGACGCTCATCGACGCCGGCAAACGCCATCTCGCCCACCGCTACCTCACCGAGTACAGCCACACCCGAGCCGCCGAGGCCATGGACCTCGGCAGGGCGCTGGTGGGCAGCATCGAAGCCCGCGCGAAGCTACGCCACGGCATCCCCGAACCCCCGAAATCGGAGGACATCAACGGCGGAAGCAGCGAGTTCGGTGACTACGTCACCTGTCACCAACCACGCTGACGATCCGGGCGACCCGCGGATTGCCGCGCAGCTGTTCGAGCGTCACCGGCAGCGGCAACCGCCAGTTCGGGTACTCGTCGATGGTTGGGCTCGCAGGGTCTCACCGACAACGTCATAGGGCGAGACGAGCGCCAGCCGCGACGACGTGCGCGTCAGCATCGTGTGCATCGCGACGACGACGACGAGACCCAGGACGGCTCCCGGGCTGATGGGTGCCGATACCCTCCGACCCGGCGGTGCCTCAGCCTCCACGCCAGCCGGCCGCCATCGACAGCAGGGGTTCGCGAGGGCCTCAAGAAGGTCCGCGAAAGCCAGTTCATGCGAACCATACCGATCCCGATCATGCCCTGGTGAGCGACGACGCGACACTCACCATGTATCCGCGAGATCAAGTAGTCGTCGCGCCTCCCAGGACGGGTGTGCAAGCGCCCCCGCCAGGTGCACCAGACGAACGTTGTGCAAACCGCGCCCCAGTAGATCCTGCTGGGGCGTTTGTGTGCCTGGTCGCTGGTGATGACGGTGCGCAGGACAGCGCCCGGCCGGGCGCGGTTGGCCGCACCTGCCGGTTCGTCGTTCTGCTGGTTGGTGGGTTCGCTGGTCAGGCCCGGCTGGGCGCTGACGCTGGAGAGCAGGTCGTCCGCGAGCAGTTGCGCGAAGGGTTCGGTCAGCTCAACGTGCTCGATGCTGCCGTCGAGGTGCAGGTAGAGCGCTTCGACCCGAATCCGCGAGTAGCGGGGCGACACGGCCCCGTAGATGACGATAGGTGCCCGCCTGATCCGAAAATCAAGCCGGGGACGGGCGAACGAGACCACCGGCTCGGCGGTGGTGTGACGCGGAGCTGGGGACGGACAGCCTGTGGGGGTTGTGGGTGGGTTAGGCAGTTGATCTCCTCGGGGTTCGGCCGCTGATCACACTTCCGGTCTTCCGGGCACCTCCTCCCCGTCACGGACTGAGGCGTGGTCACCCGCGGGAACCGAAGGGGACAGGCGAATCTGATCCGCGTGCTCGAAGCAACACTGAAGGGCCCACAGGCACGGCTCCCCGCGTCCGACTAATCCACGGCCTCGAACGGACCAAGCAGCAACGACGTCGGCGGGTGATCACAC
>JALYQB010000579.1 GCA_030856045.1 Actinomycetota bacterium | reverse complement strand
GGCGGGTCGCGGCCTCGAGCACGTGGTAGGTGCTGAGGGCGTTGGTGGCGTACGTCGCGGCGTCCGCGCGTTGCAGGATCGCGGGGATCGCCGCGAAGTGCACGACGGCGTCGTAGGACGGCACCTCGTGCAGGTCGAGCTCATCGAACGTCGCCAGGCCCGCCATCGCGGAGTAGACCTCACCGGCGTCGGTGAGGTCGACGTCGTCGAGGCGGGCGGACCCCGGTCCGGACAGGACGGTGGCGAGTGGGTTCTCGCCGTCCCCCGCGCCGTCGTCGTGGAAGTCCTCGTCGAACCGCGCCCACAGCGGGTTCTCGTCGACCGGGCGGAGGTGAGCGAACACCTCGTCACCCTTGATGGCCAGCTCGGTGACGTGCTGCTGCACCCGCATCCCGGCCTGCAGCGCGCGGCTGACGACGGTCACCGGGAGGGTGACGAGCTGGGTGGGCAGCCGCCGGGCCTGGTCCAGGGCGGTGACCGCCAGGCCGGCGGCGACACGGACGGGCAACGGCAAGGGGCTCATGCCCGCTAGCCTGCCGCAGTGCGCCACGGCGTGCACCCGAGGGGGCGCCCGTAGGGTGGTGGCATGACCAAGCGTGTGTTGCTGGCCAAGCCCCGCGGCTACTGCGCGGGCGTCGACCGGGCCGTCATCACCGTCGAGAAGGCCCTCGAGGCCCACGGTGCCCCCGTGTACGTCCGGAAGCAGATCGTGCACAACTCCCACGTCGTGGAGACGCTCGAGGAGCGCGGCGTCGTGTTCGTGGAGGAGGCGGACGAGGTGCCGGAGGGCGCCATCGTCGTGTTCTCCGCGCACGGTGTGTCCCCTGCGGTGCACGAGCAGGCGGCCGCGCGCAACCTGCGCACGATCGACGCGACGTGCCCGCTGGTCACCAAGGTGCATCAGGAGGCCAAGCGCTTCGCCCGTGACGACCGCGACATCCTGCTCATCGGGCACGCGGGCCATGAGGAGGTCGAGGGGACCGCGGGCGAGGCGCCGCAGCACGTGCAGCTGGTCGACGGTCCGGACGCCGTGGACTCGGTCACCGTGCGCGACCCGTCGAAGGTCGTGTGGCTGTCCCAGACGACACTCTCGGTTGACGAGACGATGGCGACGGTGGCGCGGCTGAAGGCGCGCTTCCCCGAGCTGGCGGACCCACCGAGCGACGACATCTGCTACGCCACCCAGAACCGGCAGGTCGCGGTCAAGGCGATGGCGCCCGAGTGCGACCTGGTGCTCGTCGTCGGCTCGCGGAACTCGTCGAACTCGGTGCGGCTCGTGGAGGTCGCGCTCGGCGCAGGCGCCCGGGACGCGCATCTCGTGGACTACGCACGCGACATCGACGAGTCCTGGTTGGACGGCGTCGGCACGGTCGGCGTGACCAGCGGCGCCTCGGTGCCCGAGGTGCTGGTCCGTGGGGTGCTCGACTGGCTCGCCGAGCGCGGCTGGAGCAGCATCGAGGAGATCACCACCGCGGACGAGAAACTGGTGTTCTCACTGCCGCGGGAGTTGAAGCGCTCGAGGGAGAACGCCGGCCGCGCGACCGAACCGGCCTAGCGGCGGCTCGTGCGCCGCGGCTTCGGCTGCGGTTTTGGCTTCGGCTGAGGCTGCGGGCGCGTGCGGGGCTTGCGTACCACGGGCGGGCGCTGCGTCACGATCCGGATCACGCCAAGCCCGACCGTGACACCGGTGGTGATCGCCATGGTCGGGAAGCCGTTGATGAGCGGCGTGCCGATGGCGAGTGCGGTGGCGGTCAGCCCCCCGCTCGGAGGTGCTCCGCCGGCGAGCAGCACGACACCGGGGACCACGAACGCGAGCAGCAGCGGCGGCTGCACCATCGGCCCGAACAGGCCCCGGCGCTCCACCACCGCGACGGCGAGGACGCAGCCGAGGAAGTAGCACGCCTGGAACACCAGGCCGAGCCGGTCGATCCGCTGCAGGTCCGTGAACACGCCCGCGGCCGCGAAGGACAGCGCCAGGACCACGGCGAGCCACCAGGGCGTCCCGGCGCGGCCGGGGAACAACGACGCGCCGCCCCACGGCGGGACGCGGCTCGGCCGATCCCGACCACGGAGGTGATCGGGCGCGATGCTCACCCACCTACGGTAGACCGTTCCGGTCCCTCGTCCTGCCGCCGGGACGCGGGACCGTCGAGGCCGTAGCGGTCGTGCTCGCTGCGGTGTTCCAGCGCGACGAGGGCATCGGACGCCGAGGCGACCAGCTCGCTCGCCTGGACGGTGCGCGGGGCCTTCTCGACCTGCGGCGGGACCTCGAGCTGCTCGCTGACCACGTCGAGGTCGTTGAACCGCCGTGCGGTGACCAGCACCCGGGACTCCAGCGAGCTGACGGAGTTGTTGTAGCAGTCCACCGCGCTGCCGAGCGCGCGGCCGAGCTTGGCGACGTGACGGCCCATCGTGGACAGTCGCGAATGCAGCTCCCGCCCGAGCTCCTGCACCTTCGCCGCGTTGCGGGCGAGCGCCTCCTGCCGCCAGGTGTAGGCGACGGTGCGCAGCAACGCGATGAGCGTCGTCGGGGTCGCGATCACGACGTTGCGCTCGAAGGCATGCTCCTGCAGCGACGGGTCGGCCTGCAGCGCGGCCTCCAGGAACGGGTCGCCCGGCACGAACAGCACGACGAACTCCGGGGTGCACTCGAAGCTCTGCCAGTAGCTCTTGGCGGCGAGCTGGTCGACGTGTGTGCGCAGGTGCCGGGCGTGCGCAGCGAGGCGGTCGGCGCGGCGGTCCGGGTCCGTGGCGTCGACCGCCTCGAGGTACGCGCCGAACGGGACCTTCGCGTCCAGCACGATCTGCTTGTCCCCGGCCAGGTGCACCACGAGGTCGGGGCGCACCACGGCGTCGGTGTCCCCGCCCGAGTCGGTGACCGTGACCTGCCGGGTGAAGTCGCAGTGCTCGACCATCCCGGCGAGCTGCACGACGCGCTCCAGCTGCAGCTCGCCCCAGCGGCCGCGGACCTGCGGGGCGCGCAGCGCGGTGACCAGCGCGCGGGTCTCGCCCTGGAGTTGTTCGGAGGTGCGGTGCATGGCGCCGACCTGCTCGCGCAGCCCCGCGTACGCGGCTTCGCGCTCTTTCTCCACCGTGCGCAGCTGGCCGTCGAGGCGCTGCAGCGTCTGCGTGACCGGGCCGACGAGCGCCTCGAGTGCCTGCTGCCGCGCGGTCGCGTCACCGTCCGCCTTCGTCGACATCGCCGCTGTGACCTGGGCGAGCCTGGTCTCGGCGAGCCGGACGAACGCCTCGTTGTTCTGGGTCAGCGCGTCGGCCGACATCGCGCGGAAGCTGTCTTTGAGCTCCGCCTCCCGGCGGGTGAGGAACTGCTCGCGGTCGGTCGCCGCAGCGCGCTCGGCCGCCAGCGCGGCCTGCGCCGCGGCCAGTTCTGCCGCGGTCACGGCGCGCAGCTC
>JALYQB010000575.1 GCA_030856045.1 Actinomycetota bacterium | reverse complement strand
TCGGCGCGCAGCTGCACGATCGTGGCGCCCAGCATCACCCGCGCCGCCGCCTTCGCGAGGGGCACCGCCGTGGCCTTGGACACGAACGGTGCGGTGCGCGACGCCCGGGGATTGGCCTCCAGCACGTAGAGCACGTCGTCCTTCAGCGCGTACTGCACGTTGAGCAGCCCGCGGACCCCGACAGCACGCGCGATGGCCTCGGTGGACGAGCGCACCGCGGCGAGGTCACCCTCGCCCAGGGCGAACGGTGGGAGCGCGCACGCTGAGTCGCCGGAGTGGATTCCGGCCTCCTCGATGTGCTCCATGATGCCGCCGAGGTAGACCTCCTCGCCGTCGCACAGTGCGTCGACGTCGATCTCGATCGCGTCGTCGAGGAACCGGTCCACGAGCACCGGATGCTCCGGCGTGATCTCCGTCGCGCGGGTGATGTACCCGGCGAGGGTCTCCTCGTCGTAGACGATCTCCATGCCACGCCCGCCGAGCACGTAGGAGGGCCGCACCAGCACCGGGTAACCGATCGACTCGGCGATCTTGCGGGCGTCGGCGAACGAGGTGGCCATGCCGTAGGCGGGCGCGGGCAGCCCGGCGCGGTCGAGCACGTCGCCGAAGGCGCCGCGGTCCTCGGCCAGGTGGATGGCCTCGGGGGTGGTGCCCACGATGGGGACGCCCGCGTCGGCCAGGCGCTGCGCCAGCCGCAGCGGCGTCTGCCCGCCGAGCTGCACGATGACCCCGGCCACGGTGCCGGACGCGCGCTCGGCGTCGACAACCTCGAGGACGTCCTCGAACGTCAGCGGCTCGAGGTACAGCCGATCGGAGGTGTCGTAGTCGGTGGAGACGGTCTCCGGGTTGCAGTTGACCATGACGGTCTCGTAGCCGAGCCCGTCGTTGTCAGGGGCGCTGCGCAGCGCGATCGCGGCGTGCACGCAGGAGTAGTCGAACTCGATGCCCTGCCCGATCCGGTTCGGCCCGGAGCCCAGGATGATCACCTTGGGGCGTTCGGTCTGCGGTGCCACCTCGGACTCAGCGCCGGGCGAGGACTCGTAGGCCGAGTAGTGGTACGGCGTGCGGGCCTCGAACTCCGCGGCGCAGGTGTCGACGGTCTTGTAGACCGGCCGCACCCCGAGGGAGTGACGCAGCGCCCGCACAGCGGCGTCGTCACCCAGCTCCGGGCGAAGGCAGGCGAGCTGGCGGTCGGAGAGCCCCGCGCGCTTGGCGCGCCGCAGCAGCGGCTCGTCGAGCTGCGGAGCCGTCCGGATTTCCGCCGACAGCTCCACGAGGAAGGCGATCTGGTCGACGAACCACGGGTCGAACCCCGAGGCCTCCGCGACCTGGGCCACCGTCGCACCGAGCCGCAGCGCCCGCTCCGCCCCGTACAGCCGTCCGTCGTACGGCGTCCGCAGCGCCGCCAGCTCTGAGCGCGCCGACACATCAGGCGGGTCCGGGGCCGTCCAGAACCCGACGGCCGTGGTCTCCATCGAGCGCAGCGCCTTGCCCAGCGCCTCGGGAAAGCTGCGTCCCAGCGCCAGGGCCTCGCCCACCGACTTCATCGTCGTGGTGAGCGTGGGGTCGGCGCCGGGGAACTTCTCGAACGCGAACCGCGGCACCTTGACCACGACGTAGTCCAGCGTCGGCTCGAACGACGCGGGCGTCTCGCCGGTGATGTCGTTGGGGATCTCGTCGAGGGTGTAGCCGATGGCGAGCCTCGCGGCGATCTTGGCGATCGGGAAGCCGGTGGCCTTCGACGCGAGCGCGGAGGACCGTGAGACTCGCGGGTTCATCTCGATCACCACGAGCCGCCCCGTCGCCGGGTGCACCGCGAACTGGATGTTGCAACCGCCGGTGTCGACGCCGACCGCGCGCAGCACCGCGATGCCGACGTCGCGCATCTCCTGGTACTCGCGGTCGGTGAGCGTCATGGCGGGCGCGACCGTGACGGAGTCGCCGGTGTGCACTCCCATCGCGTCGATGTTCTCGATGGAGCAGACGACCACGACGTTGTCGCGGTGGTCACGCATGAGCTCGAGCTCGAACTCCTTCCAGCCGAGCACGCTCTCCTCGATGAGCACCTCGTGCACCGGCGACTCGTTCAACCCGAGGGACGCGAGCCGCTCCAGCTCTGCAGGCGTGTGCGCCATCCCGGAGCCGGCTCCGCCCATCGTGAACGAGGGCCGGATGACCACCGGCAGGCCGAGCTCGTCGACCGCGGCACGTACCTCGACCATCGACCGGCACACCACGCTGCCGGGGACGTCGGCACCGACGGAACGGACGATCTCCTTGAACTTCTGCCGGTCCTCGCCGCGCTGGATGGCATCGATGTCCGCGCCGATCAACTCGACGCCGTAGCGCTCCAGCACCCCGCGTTCGTGCAGCGCGACCGCGGTGTTCAGCGCGGTCTGCCCGCCCAGTGTCGCCAGCAGCGAGTCCGGTCGCTCGGCCGCGATGACCTTCTCGACGTACTCCGGTGTGATCGGCTCGATGTAGGTGGCGTCGGCGAACTCCGGGTCGGTCATGATCGTCGCCGGGTTGGAGTTCACGAGGCTGACCCGGATGCCCTCCTCGCGCAGCACCCGGCA